>JAXJTA010000111.1:0-2868 GCA_036309825.1 Eubacterium sp.
ATACGAGAGTTGTCAACATCCTTGCCGGCATCGCCGCAAGCGCGCACAAATTCTCCAACGATATCCGTCTCCTTCAGCATCTGAAAGAGGTCGAGGAACCGTTCGAGAAGAGCCAGATCGGATCTTCCGCGATGGCATACAAGAGAAATCCGATGAGAAGTGAGAGAATCGCTTCCCTTTCCCGTTATATTATGATCGATGCGCTGAACCCGGCCATGACGAGCGCCGAGCAGTGGTTCGAGAGAACACTCGATGATTCCGCGAACAAGAGACTGTCCGTTGCCGAGGGCTTCCTTGCCTGCGACGGCGTTCTTGACCTTGTCATGAACGTGGTAGATGGTCTGGTCGTATATCCGAAGGTCGTAGAGAAGCATCTCCTCGCGGAGCTTCCGTTCATGGCGACCGAAAATATCATGATGGATGCGGTAAAAGCAGGCGGCGACCGTCAGGAGCTGCATGAGCGCATCCGTACACTTTCCATGGAAGCAGGCAAGACCGTTAAGGTCGAGGGCCGCGACAATGACCTCCTTGAGAGGATCGCTGCGGATCCGGCATTCAACCTGTCCCTGGACGACCTGAAGGCAGCGATGGATCCGGCGAAGTACACCGGCCGCTCCGAGTATCAGGTCAACAAATATCTGAAAGATGTGATTGATCCTCTGCTTGAATCCCACAAGGAAATGCTGGGAATGAAAGCGGAAATCAACGTCTAACTCAACCATACGCACGCGGATGTCTCACTCCGGAGAAGAGAAGTGTGCAATTAAGGAGGATTAAGAAATGGTAAAAGCAGTAGTAGGAGCTAACTGGGGAGACGAAGGAAAAGGCAAGATCACCGATATGATGGCCGATCAGGCGGATATCGTCATCCGTTTTCAGGGTGGAGCAAACGCGGGACATACGATCGTCAATGAGTACGGTAAGTTCGCGCTTCATACGATGCCGTCGGGCGTTTTTCATCAGAACACCATGAATATCGTCGGAAACGGCATGGCATTCGATATCGATAAATTCATGAAGGAGCTGGACGACATCACAGCCAAGGGCGTACCGATGCCGCATATCATGGTCTCCGATCGTGTGCAGGTCATGATGCCGTATCATGTGCAGTTCGATTCCCTCGAAGAAGCCAGACTGGCCGGAAAATCTTTTGGATCCACAAAGTCCGGAATCGCTCCCTTCTATGCGGATAAATTTGCGAAGATCGGCTGGCAGATCAACGAGTTCTATCAGGACGATGATGTTCTGATGGAGAAGATCGACCGCATCGCCGACCAGAAGGATGTTCTTCTCGAGAACCTGTATCACACCGACAAACTGGATCGTCAGGGCATCCTGAACTGGATCAAAGAGAGAAGAGATCGCGTACAGCCGTTCCTCGGCAACGTATCTCTGTATCTGGACGGTGCGCTCAAAGAGGGAAAAACGGTTCTTCTCGAGGGACAGCTCGGAACCATGAAGGATCCTGACCACGGTATTTATCCGATGGTAACCTCTTCCTCCCCGATCGCCGGTTACGGCGCGATCGGTGCCGGAATTCCTCCGTACGAGATCAAACAGGTCGTTGTAGTGACCAAGGCTTACTCTTCCGCGGTCGGTGCCGGAGAGTTCGTTTCCGAGATCTTCGATGAAGAGGCAGATCTGCTTCGTAATCACGGCGGAGACGGCGGTGAGTACGGCGCGACGACCGGACGTCCGAGACGTGTGGGCTGGTATGACTGTGTAGCTTCCAAATACGGCTGCAGACTGCAGGGCGCGACCGATGTTGCCTTCACCGTTCTTGACGCGCTCGGCTATCTGGATGAGATCCCGGTGTGCGTTGCTTATGAGCTTGACGGCAAAGAGATCACCGAGTTCCCGGTTACCAAGGATCTGAAGAGATGCAAACCGGTACTGAAGGTGCTCAAGGGCTGGAAGTGCGATATCCGCGGCATCCGCAAATTCGAGGATCTTCCGCAGGAGGCGCAGGACTACGTCAACTTCATCGAGAGCCAGATCGGATATCCGATCACCATGGTATCCAATGGACCGGCTCGTGAAGATATCATCATCCGTAAATAAAAACTGATCTGTCACGCAGGTCTGCCGTTTTGAGGAGAACAATTTGTCGAACTTAAAAGTTCTAATTACCAACAGAATCCTTCCTGCCGTCCTTGCTGCCGCGGGGCTCTTTTCGATGACCGCCTGCAGCCTGCCGAACAGCAGCGTCAATACGACGGTGTCGCTCGACGAGACTGGCGCGATCACCGAGACGATCGTGGAAGCCAAGGAGCAGGACTTCACGGAAGAAGAGCTGGAAACGTACATCAAGAGCGCGATCGATACCTACAACGGAGGCTCGGAGATGGTAGCTCTTGATTCCTGCGAAGCATCATCGGGGTCTGTCAAGATCGTGATGAATTATGCTTCGGATGAGGATTACGCATCCTTTAACCAGGTTCCGTTCTTCGCCGGAACGATCCGCGAAGCCGAGGACGCCGGTTACGATGTACTGGGGCAGGACTTTGCGGAAGCGAACGGCACTCCGGCCGACATGGAGATCGTGGAACAGCGTGCCAAGGAGTGGAAGGTAATCGTGGTATCGGAAGACATCATCGTCCGTGCCCCGGACAAGATCCTCTATGCAACGGATAATGTGGAGATCACAGGACGCCTTACGGCGGACGTGGAGACCGTTCTGGACGACACAGCAGCCTCTTCCGGTACGGAAGAAGTGACGGCCGATTCGGGCAGCGCGGAATCGACTTCCGCGGAAACAGAAGAAAACATTGATCCGGCAGCCGTTTTTGCAACGTACGCGGATCGATATGCATACATAATCTACAAGTGATAACAGGAGATAAATACTATGGAAAAGACAATGGAGAA
>JAXJTA010000112.1:0-1293 GCA_036309825.1 Eubacterium sp.
CCCTTCCTTCTTCGGCTTCCAGAGCACAAAATCGAGCGGATCATGCTTCTCATCCTCACCGGAAACGAGCAGATCACGAAGACCGGAACGCATGTTGTCCAGATCCTTGTGCGAGAGCTTTCCGTACTCCTTATCCGATCTGGTGGCGAAGTACACGGTGCCGTTCTCCACATAGGCGTGGCCGCCGTCGATCAGCGTCTGAATCATATCGATCATTCCGCTGATCTCCTGTGTCGCCTGCGGATGAGTCGTTGCCGGACGGACATTCATATCCGCCATATCCTTCTTGCACTCGGCGATGTAGCGGGTAGAGATCTCCTCCGAGGAAACGCCCTCTTCATTCGCTTTTTTGATGATCTTGTCATCGACATCGGTGAAATTGGATACATAGTTTACTTCGTATCCTTTGTATTCCATATAACGGCGGGCTGTATCGAATACGATCATCGGACGCGCGTTGCCGATATGGATCAGATTGTAAACGGTCGGTCCGCATACATACATGCTGACCTTACCCGGTACGATCGGCTTAAATTCTTCTTTTCTCTTTGAAAGCGTGTTGTAAAACCTCATGAATATTCTCCTTGCATTATCACATGATCAATGTCCGGGACAGCCGTCCCGAAACAGTTGTTATCGTGCATTTTGCCGCAGCTTACTGTCTGGGACAGCCGCCGCAGCCCTCACAGCCGCCGCAGCCGTTTCCGGCCGTTCTGTCATCAAAGGTGTCCAGTACCTGCTGAAGCAGGCAGACAGCCTGCGCGGCAATTCCTTCACCGCTTCCCGTAAAGCCGAGTCCTTCCTCGGTCGTTGCCTTGATATTGACCTGGTCCGTCGACAGGTGCAGCGCGTTTGCTACGTTTTCTGCCATCCGGTCCAGATACGGTCTCAGCTTGGGACGCTGCGCGATGATCGTACAATCGATGTTTTCGATCAGATACATCTTCTCGTCGAGCATCTCTCCCGTTCTTTCAAGCAGACGGAGACTGGATGCCCCTTCATACGCCGGATCGGTGTCCGGAAAGTGATAGCCGATATCCTTAAGCGCGGCGGCTCCCAGAAGCGCGTCCATGATCGCGTGCAGCGCGACGTCCGCGTCGGAATGACCGAGAAGTCCCTTCTCATAAGGAATCTCCACACCTCCGAGGATCAGTTTTCTGCCCTCCGTGAGCCGGTGCACATCATAACCGGTTCCGATTCTCATAAAAATTCTCCTTTATGGGCAACTACAGAATGAAAATTCCTGATGGAATTTTCCTGCCTTTGCGCGCGCGCTTCGGTATGCGCGCGCAA
>JAXJTA010000113.1:0-8725 GCA_036309825.1 Eubacterium sp.
GAATAACTCACCTGCTGCGAATGGCGGGGATCACTCTGCCGACTCGGGCAGCAGCGAAACTACCGGCAGCAGTTGCCGCGAATACCCGGTGCTCAGCGGGGAAGTGATCGATACGATGTCGGAGGAAGAGTATCTGCCGCTGCGGATCCCCGCACAGCAGGGAGAATATGTCAGCACCGTTCGCTATGAATATACGAAGCTTCTGAAAGAGATCGCCATGCAGATCGGCATTCCGGTCCCCTTTACCGACGATCAGGCGAATCGCATCACTTATGCGCTGGCAGAAAAGTACGGCGATGTTCCGGACTTTCCCTGGGCATCCGATGAGCCTGACGAGGACAATGAGCCGGGTAATTATGAGAATGCTGGCGTATTTCGCGTGCCGGAGAATCAGAAGTGGTACGGCCTTATCATGTATGTTCCGCAGACGGTTCTGAAGACTGAGGAGCAGAAGGCGGAAGAGAAGAGAGCTGCTGAAGAGGCGAAGCGGCTGCGGGCCGAGGAACGCGCAAAGAGAAAGGCAATGGTCGAAGCCGGGCAGAAACCGCCGAAGAAAGCGAAAAAAGCAGCAGGAAATGCAGAGCGAAACGAAGGACGAGGCGCAGGCGCAAATGCCGGAAACGGTGCGGGAAATAACAGCGGATCGACGGATGAAGTCCGGATGCTGAACATCATGAATCTGAAGATCGACCCAGATGAACGTCAGGATTTGTACCGGGAGAGGGGCATTTTTCCCGCCTTCCATATGAACCATAAAAGCTGGATCTCGATTCCGCTCGATGGCACGCTCACCGATGAAAGAGTGATGGAACTGATCGACAAGAGTCATGCGCTCGTCGAGGGCGGCAAGGGGAAGAATGCCGCAAAGCGCAGCGCACGGCCGGATGGCGCAAAGACATGGATCATTCCCGCCAATCCCAAGTATTACGATATTGTCGGGATCTTTGACAGCGTGGATGATACGATCTGGAAACAGGGAAAAGGCATCCGGACAGGCGATATCTGCTATATGTACGTTGCGGTTCCCTACTCGGCGATCCTGTACAAGGTCCGTGTGACCAAGGCATACGCGGAGAAGGATTTTGGGATGGACCTGATGCGTGTGCACATCGAGGAGCGATACGACAAGAAACGATGCACGCTGCCGGATATGAAAAAATTCGGCGTAACAACGGTCCGCGGCCCGCGGTTCATGCCGGAAGACCTGGAGCGTTTTATCGCGGACAATACGGATCCGAAGTGATGACATCCGAGACATAGCAAATTGAAACGGTACATGCGGGCAATGCCAAGTAGACGCAGCACGGTCCGTAACAATAGATAACTGTACCGGATTTCCGAACGAAGAAAGAAATATTTTTTATATGATAAGGAGGACGATTGTGGCAGTTTACAAATGCAGAGCATGCGGGTACGTTTTTGATGAAGAAAAAGAGGGAAGAAGCATTCGCGACATCGATGTCTGCCCCGGATGCGGGATGCCGGACGACATGTTTGTCGAGGTAAAGCAGGAAGACGATGAGCAGTAACGCGTGCAGATTATGGGCGGAGGGTGATCCGATACTTGAAGCGTATCATGACTATGAATGGTGCAGGATCAACCATGATGATGATTTCCAGTTTGAATTGCTGTGTCTGGAAGGCGCAAGTGTCGGCCTTTCCTGGGCAACTATCATGCATAAGCGGGAAAATTACCGGAAGGCGTTTCACCATTTCAAGATCTATGCGTGCGCATCTATGACGGATGAGGAATTGGAAAAACTTCTGTCCGATCCGGGACTGATCCGCAATCGGAACAAGATCTTCAGCGTCAGAAAAAACGCACAGGCAGTGCAGCAGATCCGGGAAGAATTCGGGTCCTTCGATGCCTACCTGTGGAGCTTTGCGAACGGACAGCAGATTGACGGGCACTGGAAAACGCTTGCGGAGGTGCCGGTAGAATCCGATGTTTCGATTCGTCTCAGCAAAGACATGAAGAAGAGAGGCATCAGCTTCGTCGGACCGATCATCACCTACTCCTTTTTGCAATCGATCGGAATCGTCAACGACCATCTGGAGGACTGCGAATACAGGGATGGCGATCCGGAACTCAAATAAATAAGGGGCTGTCGTATAAACGAATAATTAAATATGTATGCACAACCGGCAGGGACGCTTTCGCTCAGAATCGCCTCGCAGCGGTACATAAGGCACCGGAATACGGTGCCTAAGTACCGGCGGGCTCACAAGCCCTGCCGGTTGTGCATACATATTTAATTTCGTTAAAAGCGACAGCCCCTTATATTATGTGAATGATTGCTTCCGCTTACCAGTCTTCCTTCATGACGTCATCCTTCTGCTCATATGGCGTCTTCGTCTTGTCCTTGCGGTGCATGCGGTCATAGTGCGCTCTTGCACGCGGCTCCCAGATGTAATACAGGAATTTCCCGTCCAGATCAAAGAAGAAGACGAGGAAAAGGACTGCGTATCCGATCAGGGACAGTTTTAAGAGTTTGATGAAAATTTTTTTGGCCATAGCAGCTCCTTACATACTTGAATTATGCTTTACCAGCTCTCGTCATCGTCGAATTCCACCAGCGTCGGATCGAGAGGTTCCTCGTGCATGACGGTCGTCATATAGTCGTTGATGATCTTGCGGATCTCTTTTCGTGATACGGTACGCTTGTCGGGAAGCGCGTGCGGGATCCAGATCGCGTGGATGTTGCGCTTACGGAATTCATCCTCAAACATGCCGTGGATTCCCTGCATGCCCTTGCACTGCAGCTGGTCATACATGACAACCATGTCGCAGTGGAAGCGGTCCATGAATTCCCACAGGCGGAAGATGTGCTCGTAGCCGCCGACGGCCATGGAACGCATCGGAGCCTTCTCGTTAAACTCCGCGAGACTCATCAAAGCGTCTTCGTAATTGTCGGTCTTCAGCATGACATCATACATCAGGGAATCCATGTTGATGATACAGTTCAGACCCCAGCAGTTATAAGCCCAGGTGCACCAGTTGGAGTAGTACAGCGGCGCGCAGCTCCAGGCGATGACACGGTGGCGTGTCTTCGGGAAGCTGTTGATTCTGTTCATAACGGAGCGGTTCATGATGCGGCGCACGTGAGCATCCACATCATGCCAGATCTTCCGGTCGCCGTCCTGCGAATAATAGATTCGATACAGCGCCTGTGCCACACCGTTGACCGGGTAGTAATCGGTATTTGCCGCCACATCCCATTTCTCATGTTCAAATTCCGTCAGCTTATTAAAGCTTTCCGCGTATTTCACATACTGATTCCAGTCAAACGGGATCCCCAGTTCTTTCTCAATAAATTTCCAGCATTCCTCGATCTCTTTCGCGCAGTTTTTCTGAACGAGCGGATCATCAAAACGCATCGGCTGCGGCATCGCGAATAGCGGCCGGTTCAGGAACCAGTCGTGCAGGATCGACGTGGCAACGGAACCGTCGCAGGCCTCGTTGCTGGTGACCATGACCGGACTGTAATCCGGGTAGTCGTCCTGTACGAAAAGGCCGGCCTCCGCCTGACACATCGGACAGGGATCGGACGGCAAGCCGATCGACTGTACGGCATCGATATAGTTCAGAACGGTCTTGTTGTTGACATGAACCGATACGAAGTAGGGGATCATCTGCAGCGGGACATCGTCGCAGACATCACGCCAGCCGTAAAAAATATTGCCGTTGACGGTCTCATCGTGCGCGATCGTCTTGTGCCAGCGATGGTTTTCGATATCACCGTGCAGCTTGGTATCACAGGCGAACATGCGCATGAAGTTGCGGATCGTCTCATTGACCATGCCGCGGTAATGCCATGCGCTTGCGCGAAGGGCAGGCCCCCGCATTCCTTCGAGACCGCGGTCAAACCAATGGAGGACCGACAGGTACGTCTGGCCGAGCCAGCGGTACCTTGCAAGACCCTTGAAGAAGGAGAGCGGTTCATCACTCTTCAGAATATCCATGACCATCGCGGCATAGTTATACAGCCAGATCATGTTGAAGTAATACATGGTATCGACGACGCCGCGCCATTCACGGTGCTTATAGAGACCGGTATTCTTGATATAGAGATCGCCGAGCCGGCGCTCTTCGTGCGGCTTGCCGTACCAGAAATCGGCGGCTGCCTTATGGAAATCGGTCTCTTTGATCTTCTTTACGGCTTTTTCGGCCGATTTCTTGTAATCGCCGTTTTTTACTTTTCGAAAAACGTTCGCTCCGATCTGGTAGGCGGCAAAATCGGACAGTTCATGCCGTTCGGCCAGTCTGTCCAGTTCCCGTTTGATCTTCGTTCGTTTAGCGGATGGATCTGTCATGAGGCGCCTCCTTTCCCGGCGTTTTGCAGCTTCTTGAATTCAATGCTTTCAACGAATGCCTGGAAGCGTGTGCGCAGCTGGCCGGTATTGCTGTTGACATACTCTTTCTCGATGGAGCAGACCGGCAGATTGTAATCCCGCTGAAGAACGATCGTATCGATCACGCGCTCATAACTCCAGTATTCGCAGAACTTCATCTGAGCCACGATAATGCCGTCCGCCTTGTACTCCCGTGCGATGTCGGCCAAATGCTGCTTTCTCTCGCGCATGACATTTTGTTCCATAAAGCGCGGACACTCACTGTGATTCAGGTAGTGACGGGCGATCGCGCGAAGCGGCTTCTCGCCCTCTTCCACATGGATCTCCTCACGGCCGGGGAGAGAGCCGTAGCAGTGGCGGTCGGCGACGACAAGTGCGCCGCATTCCTCGATAAGTTTGGTAAAATACGGGTCATCATTTTCCGATCCGGCGAGGACGACCTTCACGCGGTAGGGCAGCCGTTCATCCGGTTCGCGCGTCTTCAGCTGTTCGGCGATATCGCGCAGCTGATCGAGGATCAGATACTTCGGACAGGTCAGCGATACCAGATTGATCAGCGCGAATTCATAGCCGGTGATCGTTGGACGATCGAGCTTTCGGTAGCTGCCGATCTCGGTGATCAGTCGGCAGACTTCGTTGTGTTCATCGATCGCTTTCAGGATCGCTTCGTCGCTCGTATCGATCCCGAAATGCTCCTGCAGTTTATCCAGAACGTGGAGCTGCAGCTGCTGCGTGAAATGGTCTACCGAATTCTCGGTCCGCTTGAACGGGATATCCGTAAATTCACAGAAAAAATCCGGATTTTGAATGATATCCATCATCTGCAGGTGCTCCTGGAACCTGGTGGTAACGGTACAGGTCTCGGTTGCCATTTCGGCATCCAGGAAGTTGTATCCGCCCTCCAGAGCGCGCTCCAGCAGACACCGGCCGTAGGGGCAGGTGCGGTTCGACATATAATAGGTCGCGATATCCGGTGATGTACTTCGCGGTGCACGAAGGCGCACGGCAAAACATCCCGGCAGATCAAGAAGCACTTCAGGCATGAAGGAACAGGTATAGCCCAGCGCGCGGCGGCCGTCTTCCTTTCCCTTCCGAACAAGTTCATTGTTCGCTTCCTGCAGCAGCTCCTCAAAATCAATGAGGTGCACCAGATCTTTCATGGGGTCAACTCCTTCCTGTTATTGGTATGAAAATCATGAATGGATTTCCGGAGACGTACCGGAACATGGGCGGCTCCCGGAATCTGTCGAAGCATGACAGAACGCGCGGTGAATTGCAGTAAATGACTGTAAAAACTTAACCACGCAGTAAAGTAACTGAAATAAAACAATATTACTAATAAAATCATAGTAAATATAACAATATTGTTCAATATCGCATGTCTGACAAAAATAAGACAAAATATATGTTGTAAATGTACGAATATACAGTCTATACTAGTGGTATAACATGATAATTTGCACGAAAACGTTGCGATAGGAGAAAAGTATGGCAGAAAAAACGGTTGTCATAGCGCTGACAGGAAAAGGAGGCGTGGGAAAAACATCGCTGTCAGCCGCCATTGTCCGTGTGCTGACCGAACGGAAGCCGGATGCGAGGATCCTGGCCATCGACGCGGATCCGGCGATCGGTCTGTCGGTTGCCCTCGGCGTGACGGTGACGGAAACGCTCGATGAGATCCGCAGAAAGGTAGCGGATGATGTGACGGGAAAGCTGGCAGACACGGCGGATATTCTGGCGGAGGCAAAGTTCCGCCTCTTCGAAGCGATGGAAGAGCAGAACGGCTTTGCGTTTCTGGCGATCGGAAGGCCGGAGGCAGCCGGGTGCTACTGCGCGATCAATACGTATCTGCGGCAGGTGATCAGCATGATCGCCGGCGAATTTGACTATGTGGTGATCGACGGGGAAGCAGGTATCGAACAGATCAACCGGCGTGTGATGGATAAGGTCACACATCTCTTGTGTGTTTCGGATCAGAGCCGGAAAGGTCTGCAGATCATCGGCACGATCCGGCAGGTTGCCGAGGAGATGACGATGTACGAGGAAGCCGGCGTGGTGATCAACCGTGCGGAGAAACCGGAGCTCGTGATCGAAGAAGAGATCTCCGGTGTTCCTGTTGTCGCGGTGATTCCGCCGGATCCGGAGCAGTTGGAAAATGATATCGAAGGAAAAAGCGTTTTTGCGCTGTCGGAAGGCAGCATCATTCTGAAGGGCGCGTCCGAGGCGCTTCGCAGGATGCGTATTCTGTAAAGGAAATGAAAGAGGCTTTTGTTTTTTCGGAAAGGAGGCCCAATGAGAGATCTAAAACATTTGATCGAGTGTGAGCAGCTGCTCGAGGAGGCGGACAATGAGCTGGTCCGGAAAGAGCAGGCGGAGGGCGGTCTGGCGATCGGCTACACCTGCTACCATATGCCGGAAGTTCTCCTCAATGTTGACCGCTGCTTCTCGGTCCGCTTGAGAGCGCCGAGAACAGGATCTATTGATATCGCGACATATTATATGTCCAATTATACCTGCGAATTCGCCCGTTCTCTTCTGGAGCGCGCGATCGAGGGCGGCTATCAGTTTCTGGACGGACTCGCGGCCGTGGACGCGTGCAGTGCCATGAACCGATGCAGCGAGCACTTCGAAGTACTGAAGGTAAACAGCAAACCCGGCTTCTTTGTTACCCACATGGATGTCCCGTACAAAGTTGAGGAGTATACCATTGACGCCATGGTGACACAGACGCGCAAACGTGTGCTCGATGTGCTGGCGGAGAAATACGGCGTCGATACATCGGACGAAGCTCTCCGGAAAGCAGTTGAGGAGCACAACGAAGTCTGCCGTATCATGACGGAGATCGGAGAACTGAGAAAACAGGAAAATCCGCCGATCACCGGATATGAATTCCACGTTCTGTCGCTCGTCAGCTATTGCTGCCCGAAACGGCAGATCCTTCCGATCCTCAGGGAGACGCTGGAGGAGATCCGCACGAGAGAGCCCGATCCGAAGCCCTGGTACAGGGCGAGAGTGGTTGTCATCGGCTCCGAGATCGACGACCTGGATTTCACCAGACTGCTGGAAGAGGCAGGAGCCTTTGTCGTGGCCGACCGTTACTGCTACGGCACGATCCCCGGAAGAGAAGAAATCAAACTGGAACCGGGGAAGGATGTGCTTCGGCAGATCTGCGAGCATTACATGCGCACCTCGGAATGTCCGCGTTACATGGCGGATGACAAGGTGGAGCAGAGACGGCAGACGACAGATCGCCTCGCCAGAGAGTACAAGGCGGACGGCATCGTCTATGAACAGATGAAATATTGTGATTTCTGGGGCTTTGAGAGACCGCTGGCAAGCCACATCCTGAGTGAGGAATACGGATGGCCGGTTCTTTCCATCGACCGGACCTATCAGGTAAGAGGCTCCGGACAGCTCCGCACCAGATTCCAGGCCTTTGTAGAAGCCCTGGAGATCAAGCAGATCCACAGAGAGGAGGACAAAGGATGAAATACCCGAATCCAAAAGTTTTTCGCTTTAAAGACCACATGGATCTGAAGATGCAGCTCGATAACATCAAGGAGATCGCGGAGATCACCGGAGATATCCTGAAGGAGAAGGACTGGAAGGATGAATTCGGCAAGGCAGGCAAGGACGCTGCCGGCTTCTTCAAAAGAGTGAAGATGGAGGCCGGACTGCTCAAAGACATGTCGCCGGAAGAATTCAAAGACTTCCTGATCAACGGCGAGAAGCAGCTCGGCAAGCTTTACGCGAACGGTCATATGGCGACGGTTCGAAGGGAGTGGCGCGGCGTAAAGGACACCGGCGTCGATTTCTATGAGTGGTGCCGCATGTGGGCTATGCTCCTTACTACCTTCGGCAAAGACCTTGTGCCTTCGCTGAACGGCGCGCTCAACTACCGCTGGATGATCTCTTATTTCTGCTGCCATTCCTTCATGGATAAAAACACACTCGGCCTGCGCGGGCGCGCGCTGAAGATGCATCATGAACTGATCTACGCGATCTTCCGTTTTGTAGCAGAGAATCTCGTCCTTCTGATGAAAGGCGATGAAAAGGGCGGAAACAGCGTTGATCTGTCGAAGAAGGTCGTACTTCTCGATGAGATGACCATGGCACAGATCATGGCCGGGTTCCCGGATCTGGTGGGAATCCCCTACCAGCTGATGCCGGTTTTCCTTCTGTCCGAGATCGATCAGCTCGCCTGCATGCCGTATATCGATGCCATCGAATCCTACGGCCTGCCTTCCGATACCTGTCCGGTACCGACGAGCGAGTGCGGAGCGTGCGTCATCGATGCGCTTCCGCATCTGGGATCCTGCTTCATTTCCAGTTCGATGCCGTGTGACGGTTCTGTTATGGCTTCGTCCTACAC
>JAXJTA010000114.1:0-4105 GCA_036309825.1 Eubacterium sp.
GCGATCCCCTCTTGTCATGAAGGACACGACAAACAGCATGAGTGCCGTGACAAAAAATCCCATTGCCGCAATCAGAAGATTGCCCGAAGCAAGTATGGCTGCCCCCCGGAGAAGACTTGCCAGAATAATCGTCGGAACCATAGCCGTAAGGAGAAGCAGCAGAAGCTTGCGATAATTTGTGCAAACGACCTTACGGTAATTCCCCTGCTCGGAATGGCCGATATTACGGATAAATGTTTTTCCGTTAAAATAAAGATCCTGTATGATGCCGGCAAAGGCGAGCACCAGCCGGATCACATCCCTGTTCAGGATGATCAAAAGCGCGATAAGAGTTCCGATGTGCAGAAACGACTGCATACGCAGTGTCAATGCCGCATCGGCCCCCAGAAAATGTCCCGCAACCATAACATGGCCGGAACTGCTCACGGGCATCAGGGAAGTTATTCCCTGAATAGCCCCGAGTATGATCGCCTGTAAAATTGTCATGTTTCTACGCCCCTCATATGTACTGACCGACGATCCCCCTCCGTCGATCATACATTCTTATCACTCCGATCCGATTCTATAATCAGTCGTCGAGACTTCCGTCCAGATTTGTGTAAACATTCTGTACATCGTCGCTGTCATCAAGAAGATTCATGATCCTCTGCAGATTATTTCTGGCAGTCTCATCGGTGAGTGCAACCTTGGTCTGCGGAATCATGGCAGCCTCATCCGTCTCTGCCATCGGATAGCCCTTTGCTTCAAGAGCTTCTCTTACTGCGGAGAAATCAGCCGTATCGGTGAGGATCTCGTAATAGTCATCCTCCTCAACAAAGTCCTCCGCACCGGCATCAAGAACCTCCATCATGAATTCGTCGGTATCGACCTCGATATCCGCGTCTTCCAGATCTTCTTTGCTGATAATGATCTGCCCCTTCTGATCAAACATGAAAGAAACGCAGCCCGGTGTTCCGACATTTCCGTTTCCTTTGGAGAAGGCACTTCTTACATCGGCAGCGGTACGGTTGCGGTTATCGGTAAGGCACTCAACGATGATCGCGATACCGTTCGGACCGTATCCTTCATAGGTGACTCTTTCATAGTTATCAGCCTCCGCACTTCCGGCAGCCTTCTTGATTCCACGATCAATGGTATCATTCGGCATATTGGCAGCCTTCGCTTTCGCAATTACATCACGCAGCTTGCTGTTGTTGGCCGGGTCAGGTCCTCCTTCTCTTACGGCAATAACGATCTCACGACCGATGATGGTGAATGTTTTTCCCTTCTTCGCATCGTTCTTCTCTTTTTTCGCTCTGATGTTCGCAAATTTAGAATGTCCTGACATATATTTTACTCCTCACATTTCACGCGTATCTTCATAATTAACGCAATTTTATCATTTACCTTTAAAAATATAGCACCTAAACATATACCCGTCAAGGACGAAGGACATCCGGAAAATATCCAAAAAGACTGCCTGCCGTCACGCAATCTTCGGTTAATTCTTCCCCCGCCCGCTCTCCGGCGCGCCCGTGAATGAATGCCGCGAGTGCTTCCGTATGCAATTCCTGCACCTCTTTATACTGCGTAACCAGTCCGGCTGTGATCCCCGCGAGAACATCACCGCTTCCTGCCGTCGCAAGAGCACTGCAGCCGGAAAGATTGATAAAGGTTTTTCCGGTCGGCTCGCAGATCACACTCCGGGCATCCTTCAGAACAATCACCGCTCCTGTCTGTTCCGCCGCGTCTCTCGCGATCCCGATCGGATCCGCCTTGATATCGGATACGGATATTCCCGTGAAGCGCGCCATCTCTCCGATATGCGGTGTCATCACCGAATGCTGTCCGAATCTCGGATAAGCCGTTCGATCCTTTGAGAGCAAATTGATGGCATCCGCGTCATATATGATCGGACGCTTCTCTTCTCTCATAACTCTCTGCAGGATCTTTTTCGCATCTTCACCGGTTCCGAGGCCGGGACCGATGAGGATACCGTCTGACCAGGCAATCGCTTCATCAAGTGATTGATCCGCCGCATGACCATCCTCATAGGTCGTGATCAGGGCTTCCGGCAGAAGTGCCGATAATGCGGTCCTGTTTTTCTCGTGAGTGTAAACGCGCACCATGCCGATACCCGTCATCAGCGCTGCTCTTGCCGCCAGATATGCCGCGCCGAAGATCTCCCTGGAACCGGCCGCAACCAGAACCTTCCCGAAGGTTCCCTTATTTCCCGTTTCGTCACGCTTTGGAATCTTTCGTACATCCTCTTCATCGATTGCAAAAACTTTGATCCCGGACAAAACCGGCTCGAGGATCGGAATGCCGATCTCTCTTACGACCGTTTTTCCGGCATATGCCGCGCCCGGATAGAGGCATAGTCCTGTTTTCATGGCAGTAAAGGTCACCGTCAGATCCGCTTTAACCGCACAGCCGCAGACTGCTCCCGTATCGGTATGGATCCCCGATGGCATATCCACGGAAGCAACGAACACACCGGCATCATGGGCTTCATTGATCCGCTCGATGATTTCCCTGTAACTTCCTGTAATGTCTCTTTTCATGCCGATTCCAAAAATGGCATCAATGATTCCCTCAGCCTCCTCCGGATGAAACTCCGACAGCTGCGTGGTCACATCCGGATCGTATATTTCGAGCATTTGGATCTGCTGTTTCATCTGGGCACTGTACTTCTCCGGATCGCCCGCATAAAAGACCTTCGGACGATATCCCTTCTCAGACAGAATGCGGGCAGCGGCCACTCCGTCTCCCGCGTTATTTCCCGTTCCGCAGACGATGATCGTTCGATCGGGATCAACTCCTGCTGCTAAAAATTCGTCCACAAAAGCCGAAGCGGCCTTTTCCATCAGTACAATGGAAGGAATTCCCCTTTCGGATGCCTGTACATCCGCACTCTTCGCCTGATCGGCATTCAGAATCATTCGCATGATCACTTCTCCTTCTTTCTGGTCAAACCCGCAATAGTTTCGCGATTTCGTAATAATGTACCTTTTAACTGCAAAAAAGGATCCGCTCCTGAAGCGGATCCCTGACACATTCTATATCATATCAGATCATATTCTTCTCTTCGAGAACTTTCAGATTATAGGACAGCCGCATCAGACTCTCGGACAAGTGAACATTTTCTACGACCACATCATTCGGAACGATAAGATTCAGATCCGTGTGCGCAAAATTCCAGATCGCGTGGATTCCGTTCTCCACCAGGATCTCCGCCATTGCGATCGCGTTCGTCTTCGGAAGAGTCAGCGCAGCTATCTCCACATCGTTATTGCGCAGGAATTCCGGGAGCTCATCATTATGCATGACAGGAATATCGCGTACATTTTGTCCGGCCAGTTCCGGATTGATATCGAACATTCCGATGACACGGAAACTGTTTTTCTCAAAATTCGCGTAATTAGCCAGTGCGCGGCCCAGATGCCCCGCTCCGACAATAATGATATTATGTAATTTATTCAGTCCCAGAATCTTCGCGATCTCATTTCGCAGATATTCTACATTGTAGCCGTAGCCCTGCTGGCCAAAGCCGCCGAAATTATTAAGATCCTGACGGATCTGAGACGCGGTCACCTTCATCTGCTGACTCAATTCGCCGGATGAAATTCTTTCTACACCGGCGCTCTGTAATTCTCCCAAATATCGATAATAACGCGGAAGTCTTTTCACAACCGCCTTGGATATTCCTTCGCTCACCGAAACACCCTCCTTTATGTACACTATAACAAGTATATCTGTTTGTTTAAAAATTGTCAAAGGTTTTGTGTGCTTGCTTTCAGTTGTTTTTTTAGTATAATAGTAAAGAATTCTGCCAAAAAGATTTCATCGGAGGACCATATCATATGATCTTATCTTGCAATAATATCACAAAAGCTTTTCCTACCGGATCGGTATTGAACGGTGTCTCCTTCCATCTTGAAGAGCACGAAAAGGCAGCCATGATCGGTGTCAACGGAGCCGGAAAATCGACGCTGCTGCGGATCATAACGGGGGAATTGACTCCCGATTCCGGCGAAGTCACCGTGACACGAGGAAAAACGCTCGGTTACCTGGCCCAGTATACGGAAACCGAGGGCGAACATACCATATATGAAGAGGTACAGAA
>JAXJTA010000115.1:0-6825 GCA_036309825.1 Eubacterium sp.
AAATAACCCCCTGCAGGGCTTCTTTCGGATCGGTGCAGCCTGTATACTGAATCTATCAAACAAGCCAATGGGGGTATTTTTATGCATATTCCGGAGAATTATCTCAGCCCGCAGACTTGCGCGGTGATGACAGCGGTAATGGTTCCTGTGTGGATCATGTCTGTCAGGAAAGTAAGTAAAGAGCTTCCGAAGGAGAAGATCCCGATGCTCGGTGTGGGCGCGGCGTTTTCCTTCCTCGGTATGATGTTCAATATTCCGCTTCCGGGCGGCACAACGGGACACGCGGTCGGCGGTACCCTGATCTCGCTGCTCATAGGACCTTATGCCTCGTGCATAGCCGTCAGCGTGGCTCTGCTTCTGCAGGCGCTGATCTTCGGGGACGGAGGCATTCTGAGTTTTGGAGCAAACTGCTTTAATATGGCCTTTGTCCTTCCGTTTGTCGGCTATGCGATCTCTTCGCTGATCGCGAAGCATGTAAAATCTGAAAAGGGCAGATTTATCGGCGCGGCCGTCGGTTCTTATGCGGGAATCAACGCCGCGGCATTCTGCGCGGCTGTGGAGTTCGGTATTCAGCCGATGCTTTTCCGGGATTCTTCGGGAAGTGCGCTTTACTGCCCGTACGGATTAAATATTTCCATTCCGGTCATGATGCTCGGCCATCTGACACTGTTCGGCATTGCTGAAGTGGTCTACACCGTTGCGGTCTACGCATTCATGCGGAAGGCGCAGCCGTCGATGCTGGCAGATACGGGAATCAAAGCAAAGAAGAAGACTTCGCCTGCCGTGAAGCTGTTTCTTGCGGCGCTGATCGTTGCGACGCCTCTCGGCCTTCTGGCGGAAGGTACGGCATGGGGCGAGTGGGGCGCTGATGAGATCGCGGCTACCGGTATCGGTTATACGCCTGCCGGTATGCTGAATGGCTTTGAGTGGAAGACGCTCATCCCGGATTACGCGGTTTCGGGTATGCCGGAGTGGATCGGTTATATCCTGTCCGCGGTGATCGGCGTTGCCGTTCTCGTCATTGTGTTCAAGCTGATTGCCGGTATTGTGGGAAAAAACGGAGCGGACGAGGTATATTCCCGCTAAGCAGACCGGCCTGTCGGCATATTTGACCAGTCATGATACGTCGGCTGAAAGGAAAGAGAAAAACAATATTTTCTCGTTGAATTTATGAATCTGCAGATTATGAAGATGCTCCGCAGGCTATTGCGGAGCGATGCGGAATTGAACAGAAGCAGAGGGAAAGAAACGCAGGTCCATCCGGCACTTCGGATGGCAGCTGCGTTTCTTTTCGTGATTCTTTCGGCGGTCTCCGTGAACGCTATCTTCACGATCGCTGTTCTGGCCGGCGCGCTTCTGATGACGGCGATGAAGAAAGCACGGGAGATTCCGGAGCTGCTGAAAGCGCCCGCGGCGGCATCACTGCTGTCTCTTCTCATAACGCTACCGGCCGTTTTTCTCGGATCACCGGCAACGATGCTGACCGTAACGATGAAAGTATTTACCTCAGTACTGATTCTCGCTCTACTGAATAATCATTTGCGGTGGCAGGAGATGACGGCGGCTTTCGGAACGCTGGGGATGCCGCAGATCTTCGTATTCACCCTGGATATGACGATGCGCTTCCTGGTTATTCTGGGGAGGTACAGCAACGAGATCCTGGAAGCCGTATCCCTTCGGCGTATCGGTAAGAAGACCTGGAAAAACGCCGGAACGGGAGGCGTACTCGGATCCACCTATCTGCATGCTGTCCGGGCAGCGGAAGGGACATCGGAGGCGCAGACCTGCAGGTGCTTTCGCGGAGAATACAAAAACTACAGGAAATACCGTTTCGGCATCCGTGATGCCGGAATGATCGCGCTGATGGCGCTGGTTACGGCATTCTTTATCTATACCTGCGTGCTCGCGGCGAAAGCTTCATAAATGTCCGCAGCGGCGCTTCATAAGATGTGTGCTTGTGCGCTTTCCCGTTCGGGGTTAAACGAAATTCGGTGAAGCGAAGACACGGAAACTGAGGGAACAATGATCGAATTACAGAATGTATCCTACGGATATGGCGGCGAGACCGCATTGAAAGATTTTTCCTATTCTTTTGAAAAAGGAAAGTGCTACGTGATCCAGGGACCGAACGGATGCGGGAAATCGACGCTTTTCCGCATACTGAACGGTTTATCCTTTGCGAGCAGGGGGAAGTATCTGTTCGACGGCGAGGAGATCACGGAGAAGTACCTGCGAGACAAACAGCATGCCTATGATTTTCACCGACGGATCGGCTTTGCGTTCCAGCGCTCCGAGATCCAGCTCTTCTGCAGCACCGTGGAGGAGGAGATCGCTTTCGGCCTGTGGCAGCTCGGCCTTTCCGAGGAAGAGGTTCATCGAAGAACCGAGGAATACCTCCGGCAGTTATCACTTGAAAATGTGCGGTACCGGATGCCCGTAAATCTGAGCGGCGGTGAACAGAAGCGCTGCGCGCTGGCCTCTGTCCTCGCTATGGAGCCGGAGGTCGTCATTCTCGACGAGCCGGAAAGCGGGCTCGATGAAGACGGTCAGGAATGGGTAAGAAAGTTTCTGACGGAATTGAAATCGCCGGAGCGCCTGCTGATCGTTGCCACACACAGCAAAGAATTCGCGCGGGATCTGGCGGATGTGCGCCTGTACATGAACCGGGAGCATTCCCTCGATCACGCCGAGAAGTGATTGGCCGGTCCCCGTTTTTCATTGACAGGACAACCCTTTTTTGTGTATTATAGTAATAACGTTTTAACAAGAAACAGGAGGAAGTAAAATGATTTTTGCAAGTGGTTCCGCAGCAGGCGGCAGCACCGTCAGCATGATTGTTCTTATGGTAGCTCTCGTAGCTCTGATGTACTTCATGATGATCCGTCCGCAGAAGAAAGAGCAGAAGAGAATGCAGGATATGCTCGGCAGCCTGGAAGTCGGTGATTCCGTTGTTACAACAAGCGGCTTCTACGGTATCGTAATCGCTATGGGCGATGACGAAGTAATCGTTGAGTTCGGCAACAATAAGAACTGCCGTATCCCGATGCGTAAGGAAGCGATCGCACAGGTCGAGAAGCCGGAGCAGGCAGTGAAAGCTGTCGAGAAAAAGGCGGAAGAGAAGACCGAGAAAGCTGAAGAGAACAAGAAAGCCTGAGCGTTTTATGAAAACTGAGAGACTGTCACACTGCAGATTAAGCGGTGCGGCAGTCTTTTTTTCTTGAAAAGAGACCCTGTTTGAGATATGATATTTGTTAAATGCCTTATACTATGCGGAAAAACATTGTTTTCGGTCAAATAGTAACGGTAATAATGCAAGTTTGAGAAAAAGAATCGAGGGATATCATGAATTACAAAATCGGTTTGATCCATGGCGACGGAATCGGTCCGGAGATCGTAAATGAGGCTACAAAAGTGCTGGATAAAGTGGCAGAGAAATTCGGCCACAGCTTTACCTATTCAAAGCTGCTCCTTGGCGGCGCGTCTATCGATGCGACGGGACTTCCGCTCACCGACGAGACGGTAGCCGAGGCAAAAACCTGCGACGCGGTTCTGATGGGATCGATCGGCGGCAACGCGGCAACATCTCCGTGGTATAAACTGGAGCCGTCCAAGAGACCGGAAGCCGGTTTGTTAAAGATCCGGAAAGAACTCGGACTCTTCGCGAATCTTCGCCCGGCCTATCTCTACAATGAGCTTCGCGAGGCCTGCCCGCTTCGTGATGAGATCATCGGAGAACAGGGCTTTGATATGATCATTGTCCGCGAGCTGACCGGAGGCCTTTACTTCGGCGCGCGCAAAACGGAAGTCGTTGACGGTGTGGAGACAGCAGAGGATTCTCTATCTTATAATGAAAATGAGATCCGCCGCATCGCAAAGCGTGCTTTTGACATCGCGATGAAGAGACGCAAAAAAGTAACGGAAGTTGATAAAGCCAACGTACTGGATTCCTCCAGACTCTGGAGAAAGATCACAGCGGAGGTGGCAAAGGATTATCCGGAAGTCACCTACGAAAATATGCTGGTAGACAACTGCGCGATGCAGCTTGTCCGCGATCCGAAGCAGTTCGATGTTATTCTTACGGAGAACATGTTCGGCGATATCCTGTCGGATGAAGCAAGTATGGTTACCGGTTCGATCGGCATGCTTTCTTCCGCAAGTCTGAACGAAACCAAGTTCGGCCTGTATGAGCCGAGCCACGGATCCGCGCCGGACATTGCGGGAATGAATATTGCCAACCCGATCGCGACGATCCTTTCCGCGGCCATGATGCTCCGCTATTCACTTGATCTGGATAATGAGGCGGACGCAGTGGAAGAGGCGGTCAAGAAAGTCCTTGAGGACGGTTACCGCACCGGCGATATCTGGTCCGAGGGTACGAAGAAGGTCGGCACCGATGAAATGGGATCGCTTGTCGCAGACCGCATCTGACCGGAAAATCGGAAATAAAGACGATAGAATATAAGGTTTTCAGGAACCTGCACAGAGAGGTTCGAAAGGGGAAATAACCATGAAGAGTGATAATGTAAAGGCAGGCATGCAGCAGGCACCGCATAGAAGTTTATTTAACGCGCTGGGATTCACCGGTGCGGAAATGAAGAAACCGCTGATCGGTATCGTATCTTCCTACAATGAGATCGTACCGGGTCACATGAATCTGGACAAGATCACAAATGCCGTTAAGCTCGGCGTAGCCGAGGCAGGCGGTATGCCGGTCATGGTTCCTGCGATCGCTGTCTGCGACGGTATCGCGATGGGACATATCGGTATGAAATATTCTCTTGTCACCAGAGATCTGATAGCGGATTCCACCGAGTGTCTGGCGATCGCGCACCAGTTCGACGGCCTTGTCATGATCCCGAACTGTGATAAAAACGTACCGGGCCTTCTGATGGCAGCGGCACGTCTGAACATCCCGACCGTTTTTGTAAGCGGCGGCCCGATGCTTGCCGGTCACGTACGCGGCAGGAAGACCAGCCTTTCTTCCATGTTCGAGGCAGTTGGTTCCTATGCTGCCGGAACAATGACGGAAGATGACGTTCTGGATTTCGAGCAGCATGCCTGCCCGACCTGCGGTTCCTGCTCCGGTATGTATACCGCCAACAGCATGAACTGCCTGACGGAGGTTCTCGGCATGGGCCTTCGCGGCAACGGAACGATCCCGGCCGTTTACTCCGACAGACTCCGCCTTGCGAAGGAAGCCGGATACGCAGTCA
Source organism: Eubacterium sp. (assembly GCA_036309825.1). Classification (GTDB taxonomy): domain Bacteria; phylum Bacillota; class Clostridia; order Lachnospirales; family Lachnospiraceae; genus Bilifractor. The sequence goes on from JAXJTA010000115.1 coordinate 5,214, forward strand.
TGAACTGTATCGAGAAAAACATTCGTCCGCGCGACATTATGACAAAGGAAGCGTTCCTGAACGCGCTCACCATGGATATGGCGCTCGGCTGTTCTACCAACAGTATGCTTCATCTGCCGGCGATCGCGCATGAAGCGGGCTTTGATTTCGAGGTAGAAATGGCCAATGAGCTGAGCGCGAAGACACCGAACCTCTGCCACCTGGCACCGGCCGGACATCATTACATGGAAGAACTCAACGAGGCGGGCGGTATCTACGCCGTTATGCATGAGATCTCCAAACTCGGCCTTCTGCATCTCGACTGCATGACCGTCACAGGCAAGACAGTCGGCGAGAATATCAAATACGCACGCAATCTCAATCCGGAGATCATTCGTCCGGTCGAGGATCCGTATATGAAGACCGGCGGTATCGCCGTTCTGAAGGGTAATCTGGCACCGGATACCGGTGTTGTAAAACGCTCCGCCGTTCTTCCGGAGATGATGGTACACGAAGGACCGGCACGTGTCTTCGACTGCGAAGAGGATGCGATCGCCGCGATCAAGGGCGGCAAGATCGTTTCCGGCGATGTTGTTGTCATCCGTTACGAGGGACCGAAGGGCGGTCCGGGAATGAGAGAGATGCTCAACCCGACTTCCGCGATCGTAGGAATGGGTCTGGACAAGACCGTTGCGCTGATCACCGACGGACGCTTCTCCGGCGCCAGCCGCGGAGCCGCTATCGGCCATGTAAGTCCGGAGGCTGCTGTCGGCGGCCCGATCGCGCTTGTAGAGGAAGGTGATATCATCAGTATCAATATCCCGGAATACAAGCTTGAGCTGAAAGTAAGTGACGAAGAACTTGCCAGAAGAAAAGCAAACTGGACACCGAGAAAACCAAATGTTACCACGGGATACCTCGCAAGATACGCTTCCCTCGTAACAAGCGCGAACAGAGGTGCCATTCTTCAGGTAGCCAAGGAGGACTGATATGCAGTTAAACGGATCTGAAATTATCATTGAATGTCTGAAGGAGCAGGGCGTTGATACTGTTTTCGGTTATCCGGGCGGTGCGATCCTGAACCTGTATGATGAACTCTACAAGCATCCGGAGATCAAGCATATTCTTACATCTCATGAGCAGGGTGCTTCCCATGCCGCTGACGGCTATGCGAGAGCGACCGGCAAGACCGGTGTCTGCTTCGCGACAAGCGGCCCTGGAGCGACGAACCTCGTTACCGGTATCGCGACGGCCTTTATGGATTCCGTACCGATCGTTGCTATCACCGCAAACGTCGGACGCGCTCTCCTCGGTAAGGACAGCTTCCAGGAGGTCGATATCGCCGGAATCACCATGCCGATCACGAAATACAGCACGATCGTCAAGGATGTCAATAAGCTGGCCGATACGATCCGCCGCGCGTTCACCATCGCGAAGAGCGGACGTCCGGGACCTGTTCTGGTCGATGTCACAAAGGATGTCACCGCTGCGGTAACCGAATACAAAGCGGTTAAGCCGGAAGAGATCAAGCCGGTCACCGATACCATCCGCGAGGAGGATATCGAAAAGGCAGTCAAGATGATCGAGAAATCGAAGAAGCCTTTTATCTTCGTCGGCGGCGGCGCCGTTATTT
>JAXJTA010000116.1:0-1624 GCA_036309825.1 Eubacterium sp.
GACAGTGAGCACAGCGCAATCTTCCAGTGCCTCCACGGCGAGGACAGAAAGCAGATCGCGAAGCTTTTGATCACCGCTTCCGGCGGACCGTTCCGCGGCAGAAAGACCGCGGATCTTGCCGATATCCGTCCGGAAGATGCTTTGAAGCACCCGAACTGGAGCATGGGGCGCAAGATCACGATCGATTCGGCAAGTCTTGTAAACAAAGGGCTTGAGGTGATGGAAGCACACTGGCTGTTCGGCGTGACACTGGATCAGATCCAGGTCGTTGTTCAGCCGCAGAGCATCATCCACTCGATGGTGGAGTTTACAGACGGCGCGGTCATGGCGCAGCTCGGATCTCCGGATATGCGTCTGCCGATCCAGTACGCCCTGTATTATCCGGAGCGGAGATTTCTGCCCGGGAAGCGCCTTGATTTCACGGAGATCACCAAGATCGATATTGAGGTGCCGGATACGGAGACGTTCAAGGGGCTTCCTCTGGCGATCAGGGCGGCGCAGATCGGCGGCTCCATGCCGACCGTTTTTAACGCTGCCAATGAGAAAGCGGTAGCTCTCTTCCTTGAAAATAAGATCCGTTTTCTTGACATTTACGCGATCATTGAAGAGGCAATGAACAATCATACCGTCATTCCGCATCCGGATCTGGAGCAGATCCTCTCGGCGGAAAAAGAAGCGACAGAATGGATCGAAGGAAGGTATTAACTTTTGAGATTTATCATTGCAATATTAATTCTCGGACTCGTGATCATTTTTCACGAGTTCGGACATTTTATCGTGGCAAAAACGATGGGGATCCACGTCCTTGAGTTTGCGGTCGGTATGGGACCGAAGCTCTTCTCGATCAAACGCGGGAGCACGAGATACTCGCTGCGCTTGATTCCTTTCGGCGGTTACTGCGCGATGCAGGATGAGATCACGGATACGGAACCTTCTGCTGACCCGACGGAAGAAGGCGAAGAGGGCAGGGACAGCGACGTGGAGATCATCCCCGGCGCGGGCTTCAATGAGGCACCGGTCCGGAAGCGGATTCCCGTAATTCTTGCGGGCCCTTTTTTCAATTTTCTGATGGCCTTCATTGCATCGGCTATTCTGATCGCCTTTGCGGGCATCGATCCGGCAAGAGTCGTGGAAGTCTACGACGGCTCGCCCGCGCAGGAGGCAGGCATCGAAGCCGGGGATATCATTACAAGATATGAAGAAAACGGCATTGCCAATGCCAGAGAACTGTACACGGATATGATCCTCAACGAAGTACCGACCGATGAGATCCATATATCGTATAAGCGGGACGGCAGAACATATTCCGTAACCTATGCGCCGGAAACAACGACAAGCTATAAGCTTGGTTTTTATTTCAATGATACGGGGGAAGGACTTGAAATATCCCGGATCATGCAGGGGAGCAACCTGAAGAGCGTCGGCATACAGACCGGCGACGTCATCGTCGGCATCAACGGCAATGCGATCGCGAGCTACGAAGATCTGGCTGCCTATCTGGAAAAGAACCCATTATCCGAGGAGCCGGTTGATCTGACATATGAGCGAAACGGACATGAGAAAACCGTGGAGGGCGTGCGCCCGGTCATGGAAACGACCGCGGATATCGGCTTCAGTTATAATC
>JAXJTA010000117.1:0-3815 GCA_036309825.1 Eubacterium sp.
CAGACGTTATGTGCATCTGGGTACCGGAAACTACAATGATTCCACGGCTAAGTTATATACCGACTGCGGTATTCTGACCTGTGATGAACGGATCGGTGAAGACGCGAGCGCCGTATTCAATATGATCAGCGGCTATTCAGAGCCGGATCGGTGGAACAGCCTTCTGGTAGCGCCGCTCTGGATGAAGGACCGTTTCCTGCATCTGATCCATATGGAAGAAGAAAATGCCAGGGCGGGTCAGCAGGGGCGTATCGTTGCAAAAATGAATTCGCTCTGTGATCCGGAGATCATTGCCGCACTGTACAAGGCATCCGCTGCCGGTGTTAAGATCGATCTGATCATCCGCGGAATCTGCTGTCTGAAGGTCGGTATTCCGGGAGTCAGCGAGAATATCACCGTCCGTTCCATCGTCGGCAACTTCCTGGAACATGCGAGGATCTTTTATTTCTACAGCTCCGGACAGGAAGAGATATTTATGGGAAGCGCTGACTGGATGCCGCGAAATCTGGACAAACGTGTCGAGATCGTTTTTCCGCTTGAATCCGAGGAACTGAAGGAAGAGGCACGAAAGATTCTTCAGGTGCAGCTCGCGGATAATGTGAAGGCAAGTATTCTGCAGCCGGACGGCACGTATATCAAACCGGATCGTGGCAATGAGGAAGCCGTCAACGCCCAGGATTATTTCTGTAAATGGTATACGGACCGGGCAATGGAGAAGAGCGCCGCGGAAGACAACCGCGTATTTATCCCGGTAAGCCATGTGCAGGAATGAATACAATGTGATGCAATCCATGACAATTCGAAAAAATTAATATTTTAGCACGTTAAAACAGAAATATTTTCGCAGCGGTAAGGGCAATACACGTTCATTTCCGTTATAGTTAAAGTTGACAATCTAATTTTTAGCGTGTAAAATAGCAAACAGTTTAAGTTTTAAAGGACAAGAAAATATGAAGCAAAGAATTTTTTCTATTCTGGTTGATAACTCAGCCGGTGTATTGAGCCGCATTTCGGGCCTGTTCAGCCGCCGCGGCTACAACATCGACAGCCTTACCGTCGGTGTCACTGCCGATCCGAGATATTCCCGCATGACGATCGTCTCCACAGGAGATGACGCGGTCCTCGAACAGATCACCAAGCAGCTGGCCAAGCAGGTCGATGTCAGAAGCATCAAAGTGCTGAAGGCGGATACGAGCGTTCATCGCGAACTGATTCTTGTCAAGATCAGAGTCGACAAGGAAGAGAGGCAGAATGTACTCGCACTCACCAGTATCTTCCGCGCAAATATCATTGATGTAGGCACAGACTCCGTGATCATTGAACTTACGGGAGCACAGAGTAAACTGGATCCGTTTATCAAACTCATTCAGGAACAGGGATATGAGATTGTGGAACTGGCAAGAACGGGTATCACCGGACTTTCCAGAGGCATTGGAGATGTCACATATCTCGATGATTGACAGCTAAAGAGTTTTGCCGCTCTTTAACATACCCGACTCGTTACTAATATCGGTTCGGAGACTAATTACATTTTTTATTAATGAATGGAGGAACACCAAATGGCAGCACAGATTTTTTATCAGGAAGACTGTAACCTTTCTCTTCTCGAGGGCAAGAAAATTGCCATCATCGGCTATGGCAGCCAGGGACATGCACACGCACTGAACCTGAAAGAGTCCGGATGCGATGTTATCATCGGTCTCTACGAGGGATCCAAATCCTGGAAGAGAGCGGAGGAGCAGGGATTTAAAGTATACACAGCAGCTGAAGCAGCTAAGCAGGCTGATATCATCATGATTCTGATCAATGATGAGCTTCAGGCTAAGCTCTACAAAGAGAGCATCGAGCCGAACCTCAAAGAGGGCGATATGCTTATGTTCGCTCACGGCTTCAATATCCACTTCAATCAGATCGTACCGCCAAAATATGTTGACGTTACCATGATCGCACCGAAAGCTCCGGGTCACACCGTAAGATCCGAGTACCTCCGCGGACGCGGAACACCGTGCCTGATCGATGTTGAGCAGGATTACACAGGAAAAGCAAAAGATCTCGCTATGGCTTACGGTCTTGGTATCGGCGGCGCAAGAGCAGGTCTTCTGGAGACAACCTTCCGTATCGAGACAGAGACCGACCTCTTCGGTGAGCAGGCAGTTCTCTGCGGCGGCGTATCCGCTCTGATGCAGGCTGGCTTCGATACTCTTGTTGAGGCAGGTTATGATCCGAGAAAAGCATACTTCGAGTGCATCCATGAGATGAAACTGATCGTAGATCTGATCTACCAGAGCGGTTTCTAGGGAATGAGATACTCCATTTCCAACACCGCTGAGTACGGCGATTATATCACCGGACCGAAGATCGTTACCGATGAGACCAAAAAGACAATGAAGAAGATCCTGTCCGATATCCAGGACGGTACTTTCGCAAAAGACTTCCTGCTTGACATGTCCGCAGCAGGCGGCCAGGCTCACTTCAAAGCTCTGCGCAGAAAAGCTGCCGAGCATCCGTCCGAGGCTGTCGGCGAAGAGGTTCGTAAACTGTACAGCTGGAATGGTGAAGAGAAATTCATCAACAACTAATCCGAGCTTACGTTGTAACTTTCAGGCTGCCGCATGATCCGCGACAGCCTGTTTTTGTAATAGGAGGAATGATACATGGGAATGACGATGACGCAGAAGATCCTTGCGCAGGCGGCAGGACTGGACCGCGTAGAAGCGGGACAGCTGATCGAGGCGAAGCTGGATCTTGTACTCGGCAATGATATTACAACGCCGGTCGCGATCCACGAGATGGACAAGTTCACCAATGATAAAGTTTTTGACAAAGACAAAATTGCTCTGGTAATGGATCACTTCATTCCGAACAAGGATATCAAATCCGCAGAGCACTGTAAGGAAGTCCGTGAGTTCTCGAAAAAACATTCGATCACGAACTACTTTGATGTGGGACAGATGGGTATCGAGCATGCGCTTCTTCCGGAAAAAGGACTCGTAGTAGCGGGTGACGTCGTGATCGGCGCGGATTCTCATACCTGTACCTATGGCGCACTGGGCGCATTTTCCACCGGTGTCGGCAGTACCGATATGGCAGCCGGGATGGCAACCGGAAGAGCATGGTTCAAAGTGCCTTCCGCGATCAAAGTCGTACTGACCGGCAAACCTTCCAAATGGGTAAGCGGTAAGGATGTGATTCTTCACCTGATCGGCGAGATCGGCGTAGACGGCGCACTCTATAAATCTCTGGAGTTTACCGGTGAGGGCGTAGCGGAGCTCTCCATGGACGATCGTCTGTCCATTTCCAACATGGCCATCGAGGCCGGCGGAAAAAACGGAATCTTCCCGGTCGATGACCGCACCATCGAATATATGAAGGAACATTCCACCAAGGAATGGAAGGTATTCGAGGCCGATGAAGACGCGGAGTACGAAAGTGTCGTAACGATCGACCTCTCAACACTGAAATCCACCGTTTCCTTCCCGCACCTTCCGGAAAATACCAGAACGATCGACGAGGTCGGCGAGATCAAGGTGGATCAGTCCGTCATCGGTTCCTGTACGAACGGAAGAATTGAAGACCTTCGCGCTGCCGCGGAGATCCTGAAGGGCCGCAAGGTTGCGAAGGACGTTCGCTGCATCATCATCCCGGCTACCCAGAATGTTTATCTGCAGGCAATGGAAGAGGGCCTTCTGAAGATCTTTATCGAAGCAGGTGCCGTTGTCAGCACGCCGACCTGCGGGCCGTGTCTCGGCGGTTACATGGGAATCCTCGCGGAAGGCGAGCGCTGCATTTCCACAACAAACAGAAACTTTGTAGGC
>JAXJTA010000118.1:0-2374 GCA_036309825.1 Eubacterium sp.
CCGCCGCCCCAGATCCAATGACCCGAAATCGGATAGACAAACGCAGAAATCACCATCGAATACACGCAGTATGCCGAAAACTTCGTTCTCTCTGCCATGGCTCCGGATACAATGGTGGCCGCCGTCGCACAGAACACGGTCTGAAAAATCATCGTCGCCCAGTCACCGCCGGCATTGGTAAACAAATCAAGTCCGCCGATCAGCTTTCCCTCTCCGGCAAACATGATGCCATATCCGATCAGCCAGAAGATCGGGACGCCAAGAGAAAAGTCCATCAGGTTCTTCATGATGATATTGCCCGCGTTTTTTGCACGGGTAAACCCGGTTTCTACCATTGCAAAGCCAGCCTGCATGAAAAACACCAGCGCTGCGCCAAGCAGAATCCAGCCTGTGTTCAGGGCTGTTTCATACGCCATCATGTCCATTGTATTTCCTCCTTAACCGATATGGTTTATCACAAAAGGGCGTGCAGGAGAACGATCTGCTCTCCATGCACGCCCTTGTGCAATCCTGTGCGCTCACTCAGACATAGAAGAGCATATCCGCGTAGGTCGGCATCGGCCACGCTTTCTTTTCGATCTTCATTTCAAGCAGATCCGCCACTTTGCGCGCTTCCTCCATGGCACAGATGATTTCCTCATGTGCATAGACCGCACGCTCAGCAAGTACGGCTGGCTCGCCTTCGACAGCAGCCTCCAGCGCCTGCGTCTTTTCAATCAGCGCACCCGTCAGTTCCGTGATTTCCTGTACCTTCTCAATCTCACGCGGAGCATCCACACCGATACGCTTCTTCGCATCAACGGATCTCGCCATCTCTGCGGAATACGTCATCGCCGCCGGAACGATCAGCTTCTTGAGCATGCTCAGGCTGGTCATCGCCTCGATATGGATGACCTTGCAGTATTCCTCAAGCGCAATTTCTTCGCGGGATTTCATTTCAAGCGGCGTGTAAATTCCATGCCTGACAAACAGATCAACGTTTTTCTTGTCCGTATAATGAACGAGCGCTTCCGGTGTGGATCTCAGGTTCATCAAGCCGCGCTTTTCCGCTGCAATCGGCCATGCTGCGCTGTATCCGTTTCCATTGAAAAGGATCCGCTGATGCGCCGCAAGCTCCCTTTTGATCAATTCAGGCAGCGCCGCATCAAAGTCATCTGCCTTCTCAAGCTCGTCAGCAAAGACCATCAGCGACTGAGCAACCGCTGTGTTCAGCATCACATTGGTGCAGGCGATGTTGAACGACGAACCCGGCATACGGAACTCAAATTTGTTTCCGGTAAAGGCAAAGGGAGATGTACGGTTACGATCCGAATTGTCCTGAGGAATCGGCGGAAGGACCGAAACACCGATATCCATCTGCTTCTTTCCGCTCGCCTTATAATCCGAACCATGGATGAGCGAATCGATAACCGCAGAAAGCTCATCTCCCACATACATGGAAACAATAGCCGGCGGTGCTTCGTTCGCTCCAAGACGATGATCGTTGCCCGCGCTGGCGACAGAGATGCGCAGCAGATCCTGATAATCGTCCACCGCCTTGATCACCGCTGTCAGGAACAGAAGAAACTGTGCATTGTCCGCCGGTGTCGCACCCGGATCCAGAAGGTTTTCTCCTTTGTCCGTAGAGATCGACCAGTTGTTGTGCTTGCCGCTTCCGTTGACGCCTTCAAACGGTTTTTCATGCAGCAGGCAGACAAAACCATGCCTTTCAGCCACCTTTTTCAGCATTTCCATGCACAGTTCGTTATGATCTGTAGCAATATTGGCTGTGGCAAAGATCGGCGCAAGCTCATGCTGACAGGGCGCAACCTCGTTATGCTCGGTCTTTGCGCTGATGCCCAGCTTCCAGAGTTCCTCATCCAGATCTTTCATAAACGCCTTGACCCGCGGACGAATCGAGCCAAAGTAGTGATCTTCCATTTCCTGTCCCTTTGGAGATGGCGCACCAAAGAGCGTTCGTCCAGTCAGAATCAGATCCGGACGCTTCTTGTAATCCTCTTTATCGATCAGGAAGTATTCCTGTTCAGGACCAACCGTCGTTACGACCCGTGTGACGTCCTTGCCAAAGAGCGACAGCACCCGGACAGCCTGCTTGCTGATCGCTTCCATGGATCTCAGCAGCGGCGTCTTCTTGTCCAGGATCTCGCCGGTATAGGAACAGAAGGCTGTAGGGATACAGAGCGTATCATCCTTGATAAACGCATAACTGGTCGGATCCCATGCCGTATAGCCGCGAGCCTCAAAGGTTGCACGCAGCCCGCCGGAAGGAAACGAGGAGGCGTCCGGTTCGCCCTTGATGAGTTCCTTGCCGGAAAACTCCATGATCACTGTGCCATCCGGGCTCGGCGAGATAAATGCGTCGTGCTTCTCTGCG
>JAXJTA010000119.1:0-20314 GCA_036309825.1 Eubacterium sp.
ATACGACACTGAAGAATAATAACCGCGTATACAATTACGCTGTCATCCCGTCGAATGATGTCTTTTCCGTCGGAGCGGTCTCTGTCAAAAACGTAGAACTGAAGGTCGTTGACGATCATTATAAGATCATCGGTGTATCCAAACCGACCGGTGCGACGAAATATGATGATTACACCTTTGAGATCAGTGAGGACGGCAAAACGGTCATCTGTACACCGAAGGAAGGCTCGGAAGTTTACCGGAACGCAACGGCAAGCACAAGCAATCTGGTAAATCTGGTCCTCGGTTTTGACTTCGAGAAGTATGACCGTGATACCTGGTCGGACGGTCTGAACGCGGAAGAGCCGATCGCACTGTGGAAAGCCTCCGAAAGTACGAACAGGCCGTATTATGTAAAAATGCTTTCCACGCAGATCCACTACAATACGTTTGGTGAAAATGCGGAAAGCGGTTATGACAGCAAGATCAATTACGGCTCCAGAAAATCGGCACCGTACCGCGTGCTGGATCCGGGTGTGGCGCTTGGCGGCAGCAATACGAGCCGGAATGAGCATGAAAATGCCGCGCACGGAGATGATATCCTGCAGATCGCCTGGACCGGAGATGCGGGCGGCACCTCTTCCGACGGGCAGTGGCTTTCCCAGTATGCCCTGTCCTACGCGAACATGAACTACGAAGGCACGCTTGTCTATGCCCGCCGCAACGCAACGGGTATGAGAATGGAGTCGACGTATCCTTATGAGATGCGCTCTGTCAACTTTGACATCCGGCCGCAGTACAAGCCTCTTTCCTCTACCCTGGAAGATGAATTCACACCGGGCGGATACGAACTGGATTATGTGGAATTCACACTGAGCAACGGACAGACGATCAAAGTCGGACCGGGCGGTCAGTTTGCGGATCGATGGGAAGCTGCCAAGCAGCCGAACAGCAAGGGAGTAATCGACGGGAAATTTACGCTGACCAATGAGGATCTCGGCCTTCCGGCAGAGATCGGCGATGAGGCAGCCGATGTTCGTGTCACAAAAATCACGCAGTATTACAAAGACGCGCCCTGCAGCATTTACTCCAATAATACGCTTCCGAAGGACAAGGATGGTGTTCCGGAGCATGCTGCGGTCATCTGCACGAAGTGGAATGTTACAACGCTGGAAGAAGACGGCAAGACACCGGTCGGAACGGCACCGCTTACCCATAAGGACGGTGCGGAGGGTGTAAACCGCTGGTATCCGATCAATGTCAACCTGTACAGGACTTACACGGGCGATGAGATCGTCAGCGCGGATTTCTACAACCTGCAGATCAAAGAAGCGAAGGATCCGGAATTTACGATCGCGGCGAACGCCGAAGCCGGAAAACTTCTGCGCGGGAACGGGAAAAACGCCGGCTGGTATCCGTATTCCAATAATGTGATCGCGAACGGTCTGGATATCAGGCTGGAGACAACGGATCTGGAAGGGTATCAGAAGGTACTGACGAATCCGGTTTTTGCCTTCTATGGAAGCTATGGCGGCAGAGAACAGAGAGAATCCTACACGGGAAAGATCACCGTTACGCCGGCGATGGCAGACTGGACGGCGACCTACACAACGCAGACCGCGCAGGGTGCGAAGGACGGAGCGGCAGCGGTACGGAAAACCGTGACGTTCCCGTCGAAGGAAGATTTTGCCAACTCCGCGAATGTTGATGAAAACGGGAATATTACGATCGACCTCCTGACGGATGATGAGTATTTTGTCGACCAGGGAGGCGATCTTCGAACCCATGTTTATAATTCCGGAACGTCCAACACCTATCTGGTCCTTTCCTATGAGGGAAACTGGGATTATACCGACGCGCTGGAGTATCCGGGCCGGACACTGGCGACGCTGGAATGTATCGCTAGAGAAAGCTATCATGACGGCACATACGGCATCAAGCTTTGCTATGATGGCGGATACAATACGAGGTTTACTTATAAATGGGATAACTGTACCTGTGACAGAGCCAATCATATGGCACATACCACAGCGCAGCAGGCTCTCGGCAACGCAACACAGAAGACCGTTTACGCAGTTGACTGGAAGGGCGCTGAGATCTTCCAGCCGCAGAGCGCGCCAACGACCTGGGAAGGAAAAATCGTTCAGGGCACAACGACGACACTGACGGGAAATCTGGTACTGAATGTCAACAACCTTTCCTGGGGCGAGTGGCATCCGTCCGGCGATGTCCTGTATCTGGAACTGGCAGATAAGGATGTCTCCTTCCGCGGCAACGCGTCGATCGACGGTTATGAAGACCCGGATGCGCATATCGAGACGATCAACGGCAAGCGTTATCTGGTGATCAGAGATAACTCGCCGGAAGATACCGTAAAGCCGGTTGCGCAGGAGACAGGAAGCAGTTACGGCAACGCGTGGTACTCCACCCATTATCAGAAGATGGAGACAATGGTAGTCAAATTCGATATTTATACGAAGCCTACCGCACAGGTATCTTCCGAGAGGAAGGTCATCGGGGATGATAACTACCTCGATTTCTCCGCGAATCAGAAATATAACAACATCAGCAATCCGGATCAGCACACGGTGATCCAGGGCAGGGTCAATGATCCGTTGAAGCTTTACAACGATCCGGTTGCCGGTCACTATTACTACGCAGTCAAGACGAATGGCTTCAGCGCGCATCCGGAACTTCGTGTCAACCTCGGTATCGATACGTTGTCCGGTATCAATGAGAGCGCCGACGGCGATCCGGACAGTAATATCGTCAACCCGGAGACCCAGATTATTTATCCGCATGAGCAGAAAGTCATGGAGAGCGTGGTTACTGCCGGTGCGACAACGACGCCCGTTGAAGAAGCGGATCTGATCGTTAAGATTCCGAAGAAGGGTGATGTTGTCACCGATGACGCCGGAAAGGAATACACATCCACGACGGGTTCCGTGCTTCGAGGACCGGCAAGGATGATCTCGGAGGAAAACTCCGAAGATAAGTGGCAGTTTACGTACTCCGTGGATGGCGGACAGACCTATGTTCCGGCAGAGGAGATCCAGGACTTTGCGGCTGTCACGCACATCCGCGCGTTTATGCAGACGATCCCGGCACACAGCGCCGCGGCGTTCACCGTACCACTGGAAGCCGATTCCGCGACGGACGGCGGTGACAAGCTGTACTTCACGGCAAAGGGTAATTACAAGTCTCCGCAGAATATCGATTACAAACTGCTGAACTCCTTCAGCGAGTATGATTTCAGAGACTATACGATCAGTGGAACAGCCTGGATCGATGCTAACGAGAACGGCAATATGGACGACGCGGAGACTCTCCGTTATGAAGGCGCAACAATCGAAGCCTATATCGACGGAGAAAAACTCACGCCGGAGAAATCCACAGCCGTAACGGATGCGGAAGGTAATTTCTCCCTGAAGATCAATCGAAGCGGTGACCTGAAGCTGAAACTGACGACGAAGGACGGTGACACACATTACGTCACCGGATTTTCAGCAGGAAAAACGCAGAACAAGTTCGATCCGTCAACAAACGAAGCTTCTATGGGTGTTCTGAAAACAGACCTGTCGAGTATCAATGCAGGTCTGAACAATGCAAAACCGGTGGAAGTGACACTTACAGGAAACAAAACACTGACGCGGGACGACGGTGTCGATCTGAATGAGGACATCACAGCCGGTCAGTTCACCTTTACGACAAGCTATACGGGCGGAACATCCGCAAACGGAAAAACTTCTTCGGAAGTTCCGGACGCGGCTGCCGACGGAATTACGCTTCCGGCAGAGACCACGGTATCCAATGAAGCCGGAGAAGCAGCGGGCGCCGGTATCACGTTTGGTACGATCGTACTGGATGCTACCGGAACCTATACCTTCGAGATCACCGAGAACGCTCCGGAAAATAGTTTTTATACCGCTGATGCAAATGCGGTGACCGTTACCGTTGTCACGGTGAACGACCCGACAACCGGAGAGCGCAGCGTGGAGTCGGTGACCTACGCAAAAGGCGGCGAAGACGCAGAAGAGATCACGTTTGCAAACGTATATCAGAAGCCTGCGGAGGCTGTACTTGGGCTGACGGGAACGAAGACTCTGACCGAGCTTGGTGTGGAAAAGGAATTTGCGGACGGTCAGTTCCGGGCACTGATCGAAGAGGATGAGGACAACCGGACAAGCGGCTATTCCGGATTTTCAGCGGAGCCCGCGGATATCAGCGCAGACGGAACATTCGCATTTGATGAGATCACCTTCAACCGAGCGGGGACTTACCGCTTCATTATCACGGAGGAGCAGGGCTCTCAGAAGGGTTACGCGTATGACACCGGCCGTATTGTTGCGACGGTCGTTGTGACACCGGACGAGAACAACGCGCTGCAGACGCAGGTCACCTATACAAAGGACGAAAAAGCTGTCGATGCGGTTCTTTTTGAAAACACGTATGAGGCAGATTCTGTAACGGTGACCGTTCCGATCACCAAAAAGATCGAAGGAGACAAGCCGGAAGGTAAAGACCTGTTCGAATTCGTTCTGACCCCGCTGGATGAGGAAAATCCAATGCCGGAAGGCGGCTCGGAGGCGATCGAAAGTTCGGATTCCGGGGAGACCGGAACATCCGAAGAGACCGGAACATCCGAAGAGACCGGCGAGGCGGAAAAGGAAATGGTCCTGCAGCTGAAGGGCGCGGGGGATGCCGATTTCGGCACGATCCGTTACCGCAAGGCCGGCACCTACTCGTACCGGATCACGGAAAAAACGGGTACGGACGAGGCATATACCTATGATCCGGCGGTTTACACGATCACAGATGTCGTTACCGATACGGACGCGACACTGTCGGTGGAAAGAACTGTCGAGAAGGACGGAGAGGTAATCGGCGAAGAAGAACCGATCCTCTTTACGAACCGGTTTGATTATGCTGATATCACGCAGAGCGATCCGCCTGTGGAGAAGGTGATCACCGGGGACAAACCTTCGAAGAAGGAAAAATTCACATTCACAATGTCCGCAGATCCGGCAAGCAGCACGCTTCCGGAAGGCATGAGCGAAATGCCGATGCCGAATGACGCAAAGGAGCAGACGGTACAGGCATCGGTTGAGGGCGCCGGTTCGGTTGAATTCGGAATCCTGACGTTCAAGCAGCCGGGTACCTATGTCTATCAGATCCGCGAAGTGGATGGAAAGGCGGAAGGCTACAAGTACGATACCGGTGTCTACACAGTCAAGTACGAAGTAACATCCGTTGACAACAAGCTGCAGTGCGTCCGGACCTTTATCCGGGACGGCGCGGAGTACGATAAGGCTGTCTTCACCAATCAGTACAGGGAGTTGGAGATTATCCCGGTAAGCACCGGAGACACAAACAATCTGGCATTGTATCTGGTACTGTTTGCGGCAGCGGCGATCGCGCTCATCTTCGCGATCTGCATGCTTCGCAGGAAAAACGCATAATAATCCGAAATGCTCTCTGCATATGCAGGGAGCATTTTGGATTTTGTGGGAATATTGCTTTGACGGACTACCCGGCAATAGCGTATTATTTTTCTGGAACCGGATGCATTTACGGAAGCATCTTCGGCTACGAAGGCCCGGAGGATGGAAGATGGAAATTATCAGGGAAACACCCGATTATATAGCTGTATACAAACAGGCGGGAATCGCCGTGGAAAGCCGCTCGTTCGGCCGCATCGACCTGGAGCATGAACTGCTGAATCTGCTGGCAAGAAGGCAGAGCGGATCGGGCGGAAATGACGGATCCGGGATCCCATATCTGGCGGTGATCAACCGTCTGGATCAGCCGGTCGAGGGAATCGTCCTCTTTGCGAAGAATAAGCAGGCGGCGGCTGAACTCTCAAACCAGATGCAGACGCACCGGATGAAGAAAGAGTATCTGGCGGTCGTGCGCACCGAAAATATGCGTGCCGGAGATATGAGCAGCATGGAAGCGCGCACTTGTGACAATAGCACGGGTTTGCCGGGCAGAGAGGGGTTGAATGGCGGATCGGAAAAGGAGTATACCGAGCTCGTCGACTATCTTCTGAAGGACGGCAGGACAAATACCTCAAAGGTCGTCCCGGAGAAGACAAAGGGCGCAAAGAAAGCGGTCCTTTCCTATACCTGTGAGGCGCGAAGGGATGATCTGGCGCTGCTTCGTGTTCGCCTGCAGACAGGGCGTCATCATCAGATCCGCGTGCAGCTTGCGCACGCGGGAATGCCGATCGCGGGAGACCGGAAGTACGGCGGCGCGGCAGCCCCGGCCCGTATCGGAACAGAGCAGGGAACGGATGGCAGCCGCTATGCAGCCGATACCCCGGCGCTGTGCGCGGTGAAGCTTTCTTTCTATGACCCTTCGGACAAAAATAGGGAAGTGGTTCTGGAGATCAGACCGAAAGGGGAGCTTTTTTCCGTATTTATGTAAAATTATGTTGCCGATGTTTCGATTGCGTGGGTATAATTATTAGGTTATGAAAAAAATTATCAGCAGAGCGTTGATACTGGCAGCGATCTTCTTCGCGAGTGTCATCGTTTTTTCCCTACAATTGAATAAGACAGAAACAGTGAAGGTCGTGCCGGTGACAGGTCCGACGTTCCCGGTTGCCTCCATGGAAGTCGGCGGGCGCGTGGTCAACGAGATGCTCGGCGGTACGCAGGTGATCAGCGAACAGATGGAGAGAGAACATATCACACCTGTTCAGGACGACAATGCACTCACCCTTCGCGTTGAGACGAATGGAATGAAGATCGAGGATATGACCTATCAGGTGAGCTTCCCGGCTTCGATGGAGATCGTCGAAAACGGCGTGATCTCCGATTACACGGAGGAGGACGGCGTGATCGAGGCACCGTTTTTGCTGCAGACAACGCTGCAGAAGGGACGGGAGTACACGCTTCGCATCACGATCGATCCGGAGGACGGCGATCCCATCTACTACTATACAAGGCTCGTTTCCTACAACGGAACGGACCTCGGATCGTATGTCGACTGGGTGAAGTCTTTCCGCGATCTGTGTATGCAGAAGGATCCCGATGAGGAGTTGATGAACTGGGTTCTTCCGGATCAGGGAATGGTCAATACCTCGTTTAATGAGGTAAATATTTACTCCAGTACCGACCAGATCTCCTGGTCGCAGCTGCAGCCGACTCTCGTCAAAGAGTATCCGGTGTCGTTTGTGCAGTTCAGCAGCGCGTCGGTGGGGCTGAAGGAGCAGTATGTGATCAGCTCTGTCAACGGCAGTGACGAGACAGAGTATTACATGGTAACGGATACTTACCGCGTTCGTACGGGAACAGACGGGCAGATCATCCTGCTGAATTTTGACCGTTCCGCGGAGCAGATCTTCGATATGGCGATCACCGTTGAGAGGGATGAGGGCATCTGCCTCGGTATTCAGGGAAAAGATGTGCCGGTCCTCACCAACGCGGCGGCGGATATCGCGGCCTTTACAGTGAGCGGTGACCTGTGGGAGTATAACCGCAGTTCCAACATCCTGACGAAGATCTTCACCTTCCGTCAGGCAGACACGGACGGTATGCCGGATCTGGATCCCCGAACCAACAATGAAAAGTACAGGATCTCGATCGACAGCGTATCCGAAAGCGGTGACATTACCTTTACGGTCTTCGGCTACATGGCATCGGGAATTCATGAAGGAAGCACCGGAATCGCCGTCTATACCTACACGGCGGGAAGCAATCTGACGGAGGAAAAAATTTTTCTCCCGGTCAATATGAGCAGTGCCGTGCTGAAGGACAGTGCCGGTAAACTTTCTTACGTCAACGGCAGCAGCCTGTATCTGTTCCTCGGGACGGAGCTGATTCGCGTGGATCTCGCAGGCGGCGGTTATGAGATCGTGCAGAGCGGCCTCGTAAGGGAAGGTTTCTTCGCGTCAAAGAGCGGAGAACTGGTCGCCTGGATGGACCGGTCGGAAGCGCCGGATCGCTCTTCGAAGGCAACACTGATGGATCTTGCCACAGGGGAGACGACGGAGATCACCGCCCCGGATGGCGAAGTGATCGAAGGACTCGGATTCCTCAATGAAGACTTTGCCTACGGGCTGGCGCGGAACGAGAATATCGTGGCGAATATCACGGGAAGCTCAACAGTCGGCCTGTACAAAGTGCTGCTGCAGAGTTTTGACGGAACGATCAACAAGGAGTATGAGCGCGACGGCTCCTATATCATCGGATCGGAACAGGATACGGACAGTTTGATATTGCAGCTGGCCACGCTGGATAACGGTGTGTTTACGGCAACCGGAAATGACCATATCACCGTCAACTCCAAGGCGGAAAATACGGTCAGCCTCACGCCGATCCTCACGGATCGCGCGGAGACACAGATCAATCTGTTTTTCACGGCGGATACCGATAATTACCAGCTGACCCGGAAGGCAGCGGGACGAAGTGATGCCGTTGGAGGTACACAGACGATCCTGGACTGGCCGCAGGAGGATACGCTGGAAGGCAGGTATCTGGTATACAATTACTGCGAACTGATCGATGTAACGCAGTTTCCGGCGGAAGCTGTACAGATGGCGGACGAGAATGTCGGTTTCGTGCTGAACGGCGCGCAGCAGTATGTGTGGGAGAGAGCAAACTGGGACGAATCCTATACGATCTCCGCAAATTCGATCCCCGCGGAGATCAAGGCAACGGCCGGCGCGTGGGACCTGAATTCCTTCGTCACTAACGCGGGCGCGCATGGAACGATTCTGAATTTGTCGGGCTGCACGCAGGAAGAACTTGATTATCTGATCAATCGAGGGTATCCTGTCTATGCAAGGACTTCGGAAACGGAGAGCGCCATTTTTATCGGATACGATAATTACAATATGTGGGTCTACGACGGATCGAAGGACGGCGCAACGGCGATCGACGCCGATGTGACGAGGCAGATCTTCGCCGCGAACGGCAACGTATTCTACACCTACATCAGTGAGTAGACGGGAAACAGAAGTTTATATTTATGCTTTATATAGAATCCATATAGAAGAAAGAAGAGGAAGCAGATGGAACATTTGGTTACGGTAAGAGAGATTTACAAGGAAAGAGAAAAGTACATCGGGACAAAGGTCAAGGTCGGCGGCTGGGTCCGCAGCGTGCGCGATTCGAAGACCTTCGGATTTATCGTTCTGCACGACGGTACTTATTTCGAGACGCTGCAGGTTGTTTATCACGATGGCCTGAGCAACTTTGCGGATATCTCCGCACTGAACATCGGCGCGGCGATCATTGTAGAAGGCGAGCTTGTCGCGACACCGAACGCAAAGCAGCCGTTTGAGATCCAGGCAGACGCGGTTTCCGTAGAGGGACCGTCCACACCGGACTATCCGCTGCAGAAGAAGAGACATACGCTGGAGTATCTGCGTACGATCCCGCATCTTCGCGCGAGAACCAATACCTTCCAGGCTGTTTTCCGTGTACGGTCCCTGATTGCGTACGCGATCCATAAGTTTTTCCAGGAGAACGACTTCGTCTATGTACACACACCGCTGATCACCGCCAGTGACGCGGAGGGTGCGGGTGAGATGTTCCAGGTTACCACACTGGATCTGAACAATGTGCCGAAGAACGAGGACGGAAGCGTTGACTTCTCCCAGGATTTCTTCAAGAAGACCACGAATCTGACGGTAAGCGGACAGCTCTACGGCGAGACATACGCGCAGGCATTCCGCAAGATCTACACCTTCGGACCGACCTTCCGCGCGGAGAATTCGAATACGACCCGTCACGCGGCGGAGTTCTGGATGATCGAGCCGGAGATCGCTTTCGCGGATCTGGACGATGACATGGAGATCGCGGAGAAGATGCTGAAGTACGTGATCAACTACGTACTGGAGAACGCGCCGGAAGAGATGAAGTTCTTCAACAGCTTCGTCGACAAGGGCCTTCTGGAGAGACTGCATCACGTGGCAACTTCCGATTTCGCGCGTGTGACCTACACCGACGCGATCGCGATGCTGGAAAAACATAACGACAAGTTCGAGTATAAGGTAAGCTGGGGCTGCGATCTGCAGACCGAGCATGAGCGCTATCTGACCGAGGAGATATTCAAGAAACCGGTATTCGTTACCGATTATCCGAAGGAGATCAAGGCTTTCTACATGAAGCTGAACGAGGATGGAAAAACGGTTGCCGCAATGGACTGCCTCGTACCGGGAATCGGCGAGATCATCGGTGGAAGCCAGAGAGAAGAGGACGAAGCGCTTCTTCGCGCGCGTATGGAAGAACTGGGCATGGATATGAGCCAGTATGAGTTCTATATGGATCTGCGCCGCTTCGGCACGACCAGACACGCGGGCTTCGGACTCGGCTTCGAGAGATGCGTCATGTACCTCACCGGTATCAACAACATCCGTGACGTACTGCCATTCCCGAGAACCGTAAACCACTGCGATCTGTAAATTACGAATAAACAAACAAAGAGCGCGTGACCGTTTCGGCCACGCGCCCTCTTTCATCTCAACTCTGAAATTCCGATCAGTCGACCGGTGTGAAATCATCTTTGCCGACGCCGCAGATCGGGCATACCCAATCTTCCGGAAGATCTTCAAAAGCTGTTCCCGGAGCGATTCCGCTTTCCGGATCGCCTACTGCCGGATCATAAACATATCCACAAGGACCGCATTCATACTTTTTCATAGCATTAGTTCCTTTCATACTCTGTTAGATTTCGCTGTTAGTAGTTAGCCAGCATTAATTATAGGAATGATTCCTATAATTGGATTATAATAGATGTATGACCTATTTGCAAGAAGAAGTTGCAGGCAGGTTTCACAGAAAAGGCAGACGTTTTTCGTGCAGGTTTTCAGAACTTGAGAAGGAGCGGCATCTGTGATAAGGTTGTGGGGAATATTGATGCGTACGCACAGCAGATCAGAATGCCGGAGCATGCATTGCAGGAGCGGCGCGTTAGAGCATAATGCAGGAAATGGCAGAAAGGCGGCAAAATGAGCAGACAGGTTACGGTAGCGGAAATGGCGGAGGTCGTTCGCGAGGCGGCAAAGCTGTTCGGCAATGATGAGGAAAGAGCCAATGTAACGGTCAAGGGAAGGTTTGACTATGTGACGGAAGTCGACAGGAACGTACAGGCGAAGATCGCCGCCGAACTTCTGGAACGCTTCCCGGACGTGCAGTTCATGGGAGAAGAGAAGGATAACGAGGAGGTGGACCGGAACGGCCGGCTCTGGATCCTCGATCCGGTGGACGGCACCACGAATCTGATCCATGATCTGCGCGCGAGCTCCGTGTCGCTGGCCTTTGTTGAGGGAAAAACGCCTCTCGCGGGTCTGGTCTACAATCCCTATCTCGATGAAATGTATACCGCAGAGAAGGGAAAGGGGGCCCGGCTGAACGGCAGACCGATCCATGTGAGCCGCGCGGATTCGCTGGAAATGAGCCTGATATCCGTGGGAACAGCCCCGTACTATCCGGAGCATGCCGACTGGACCTTTGCCGCGGCAAAAAACGTTTTTCTCCATTGTCAGGATATTCGGAGGAGCGGATCGGCGGCGATCGAGCTGGCGGCTGTCGCTGCGGGACGCCTGGAGGGCACCTTCGAGAAGATCCTGCAGCCGTGGGACTTCGCGGCTGGCATGCTGCTCGTAGAGGAAGCGGGAGGCAGGTTCACGGACTTTTCCGGAAACCGGCCCGACTGCACGATGAAGAGCGAAGTGCTGGCGAGCAACGGGCTTGTGCACGAGGAGCTGCGCGCGTACATGAACGATGGCCGGGACTGAATGAAGTGACTAAGAGAAATATACACTGCCGGGAATCCCGGAAGTGATCCGGGAAAACCGGGATAGAAAGGAAGAATCATGAGTGAGAGAAATATTGCGTCGATGATCGACCATACGATGCTGAAACCGGAAGCAACGACGGAGACGATCCGCCGCTATTGCAGGGAAGCAAAGGAATACGGCTTTGCCTCCGTCTGCGTGAATACCTGCCATGCAGCACTCGCTGCGAAGGAGCTTGCCGGCAGCGGTGTGAAGACCTGCTGCGTCATCGGCTTCCCGCTGGGGGCGATGTCCACGGCGGCCAAGGCCTTTGAAGCTCGGACAGCCGTTGCGGACGGCGCAGCCGAGATCGACATGGTCGTCAATATCGGCGCCGTCAAAGACGGGAATTACGACTTAGTGCGCGAGGATATCAAAGCTGTCGTCGAGGCGTCAAAGCCCGCGATCGTCAAGGTGATCATCGAGACCTGTCTGCTGACCGACGAAGAGAAGGTAAGGGTCTGTGAGACCGCTGTGGAGGCCGGCGCGGCCTTTGTAAAAACTTCAACGGGCTTTTCGACCGGCGGCGCGACCGCGGCGGATGTAGCGCTGATGAAGAAAACGGTGGGTGAGCGTGCCCTCGTGAAGGCAAGCGGCGGGATCCGGACACCGGAACAGGCTGAGGAACTGATCGCGGCAGGCGCTTCCCGGATCGGCGCGGGAAACGGCATTCCGCTGCTCCGGTAACGCGGGAAAAGAGGTGTGGAAATGGAATTTCGTCCATGCATAGACATTCATAACGGAAAAGTAAAGCAGATCGTCGGCGGATCGCTGAACGACGCGAGAGATCGCGCGGCGGAGAATTTTGTCTCCGAACAGGACAGCACCTTCTATGCCGACCTGTATCGTTCGAAAGGGATCCGGGGAGGCCATGTGATCCTCCTTAATCCCGCGTCCTCGGAATATTACGAGGCGACCTGCCGTCAGGCCGAGCAGGCGCTGAAAGCCTGGCCGGGCGGACTCCAGATCGGCGGAGGCATCAACGATGAGAACGCGGACCGCTTCCTGGATATGGGCGCGAGCCATGTCATTGTGACATCCTTCGTTTTCCGGGACGGCCGTTTTTCCGAGGAAAATCTGGAGAAGATGATCCGCGCCGTCGGAAGGGAAAAGCTGGTTCTCGATCTCTCCTGCCGGCGTAAGGGCGACCGCTACTACATCGTGACTGACCGCTGGCAGAAGTTCACGGAAGTGGAGATCACCGACGAGACGCTGCGGCAGCTGGCATCGACTTGCGCGGAATTTCTGATCCATGCGGCCGATGTCGAAGGCAAGGCGCGCGGTGTGGAAAAACCGCTCGTCGAGCTTCTGGCCGGTGTGCCGGAGGATGTCCCGGGCTTTCCCATCACCTATGCGGGCGGTGTCGGCAGCTTCGAGGATCTGCGTTGGCTCAAAACAGCAGGAAAAAACCGCCTGAACGTCACCATCGGCAGTGCCCTGGATCTGTTCGGCGGTTCTATGGACTTTGATGAAATTCTCCGCGTGTGCGCATTTTAGTTGAATGGTTCTCTCCGCTCACACGTACTGCCTTCTGTACTCCTCCGGATCGGCGCCGGGTTCGGCTTCGGAGAGCGTCTCGAAGAGGCGGACGATGAGACGTTCAACTTCCTCGCTGTCGTGGAAACCGGCTTCGGCGTACTGCTCGATCAGGTCGGCGATGACGGACTGGGCTCTGACGATATGGCCGGACGGATAGTACAGGCACGGAATATCCAGAGGCCCCCGGTCGTGAAGCATCGCCGCGACGCGGTCATTACCTCCAAGCTGCTTTGCCAGAGTATGGCTTGCAAAGTCGGCGTTTACGCAGATATTGATGATCAGATTATCTTCATCACGGCATTCGAGAGAGTGCCGTGATTTTTTGTTGATGATGAGCAGGTCTCCCGGCTTCAGGCTGTACGAATAGCCGTTGACAATGTCACTGAATGTGCCGCGGCAGACATAGTTGAGCTCCCAGTAGTCATGGCTGTGCTCCGGGTAGGTGCCGTCGATCGTATGTGTCAGGATGTAGATCTGTTCGTTTTTCGACAGATCATCCGAGAGCTCGTGGAGCTTTTGAATCTCGAACTTCTTGCGGACGATCTCGGAATTGGCGCGTGCGGCCATGCCGGGAAGATCCTTCGCACTCTCCCGGGGCTCGAGGGGCGTATCCTCCGTGAAGGCGGGAAGCCGGATCTCAACCTCCGTGCCCTTGCCGCGTTCACTGGAATAGTGCAGACCGTATTCACTTCCGAAGAGGATCTGCAGTCTCCGGTGTGTGTTGTAGATCGCGATATGGTTGCCTTTACCGGAGGAGTCGGAGCTGTCCGTTTTTTTCCGGAGGATGTCGCGGAGCTTGTCCGGCGGGATGCCTACACCGTCATCACTGATGAGGATGACGACCGTGCCGTTTTCGACCCAGCCGGTCAGAACGATCGTGCCGCGGTGTGATTCTTTCTCCAGAATGCCGTGAAGGATCGCGTTTTCGACGACGGGCTGGAAGGTAAGGCGCGGAATGCGGTATTCATACATGCTCTCCGGAATATCGACGACGAAGTCGATGCCGTTCTCAAAGCGCATGTTCTGCAGGCGGACATAGGTGGAAACGTGCTCGAGCTCTTCCTCCAGCGTGCTGATCGGCGTCTTGCGGCTCAGCGTCAGGCGGTAGAAGGACGACAGGTCGCGGATCGCGGCGTTTGTCTCCTTTGTACGGCCCTGCTGCGCCATCCAGTTGATCATCTCCATCGTGTTGTACAGGAAGTGCGGGTTGATCTGTGCCTGCAGCGATTTGAATTCGGCGATGCGAAGTTCTTCGGATGATCTTCTCTGGTCATCCATCAGAAGGTTGATCTGGCGGGCCATGTAGTTGTAGGAATCGGTCAGATCACCGATCTCGTCGTTGGCGTCCGCTGATTCCATCGGAACGGGAGCCGCATTTCGCACCAGACTCATGCGGTCGCTGACCCGGGAGATCCGGCGCGAAAGAGAATGGGAGAGGAACGAGGAAATGACGAGGCCGCCGGCTACCGCCAGGGCCCACATCAGCAGGATCTGTCCCCATAGCTTGACCGTGGCTTTTCGAAGCGGCATCGACGGGGTAACCGTTACGAGGAACCAGTCCGCCTCCGGCAGATAGTAACAGCTCATATAGACTTCTTCGTCTCCGAAAGTACGGGAAATGAAGCCGTTTGAAGTCATCAGATTGGTTCGGATATCGTCATAGGTCACATAATATCGGCCGGAGAGCGATTTGTCCGTAGAAGTGACGACAGCGTCGCGGGAACTGGTAATGTATGATACGCTTCCCTGTGCGGACAGGTTGTCGATCATGGTCTGCTCCAGAATCTCCGAGGAGAAATATGCCGCCATATAGGCGCGGACCGACAGACCGGACATAGTGCGGATGTACAGGGGCCGGATATAGGCGCAGTCGCCGAGTTCATGCACCTCCCGATCGCTCAGGTAAAAGCGCGGGCAGAAGAGTGAGGACGGATGACTGCCGTAGAAGATACCGTACCAGTAGGTCGAAGTGATACTGCTGAGCGGTTGGAATACTTCGGCGTTTTCTTCGGAAAAACATTCCGCCGAGGCGTCGAGATCAACGTAGAAGCGGACCTGATCCACCGCTGTACCGGCGAGAGTATCGGCGATCGACTGCTGAAAGGATTCGGTGTTGATCGTATCCAGAGTACTCTCCGGCTCGCCGTACAGCGTTGAGCGGAAGAGAAGCTGGTAATTATACAGGGACTGCAGGGAGTCGGTTGCATCGATCACACTGCGGATATCACTGCGGATAACGGGTGATGCTTCCGCGGCGGCGATCTGTTCGTTGCGCAGCGCTTCCGCCGTGATCATCCGGTACATGCGCGTCATCAGAAAGAGCGTGACGGTGACCATCGGGATCGCGACGGCGATCAGAATGATCAGATTCATTTTGCTCTGCAGCCGCAGATTTCGATAAAATCGAACGAGAAAATTGTTTTTCACAGAGACGATTCTCCCTTCATGCGGCTGTCGCGGTACTCAGACGGGGACTGGCCGGCATACTTCTTGAACGCCTTGCCGAAATAGTTGCTGTCATTATAGCCGACGCGTGACGCGATCTCGGAGATGTTGTTGCGCGGATCGGCGAGCAGCTCCTTTGCGCGGCCCATACGATATTCGGTCAGAAACTGGTTCAGCGTCTGGCCGGTCTCGTTCTTGAAGACGGTGCAGGCATAGGACGCGGAGAGCGACGCGTATTCACTGATCTCCTTCGTGGAGAGCATCGGATCGTCATAGTGCTGCTGGATGTACTGTTTAATAAGGAAGACCGAAGAATTCTCCGGCACATAGCTGTTGATATCGGCAAAGTAGCGGTCAATCTGGCCGACGAGCCGTTGATGCATTTCGGAGAAGGAAAAACAGCGCGACAGGTCCGCCATGTCACCGGCAAGAGTCGCCGCGTCGTTCGTCTCGGACAGCTGACGTGCTCTGCGCTCGTCGGCGATCACGGTGAGCAGCTGGTGATACAGGGACATCATGTTCCCGGGGATCAGCGCCGGGTTGTTGACGCAAATGTCGCGGAGCCGGTCTGTCAGGTCATGAATGCCCGCTTCGTTTCCGCCCGTGATGGCAGCACGGATCGCCATGGCGGTCGCGGCAGGATCGGGGGTCTGCGCTGCCGCCGGCACGTCGGAAGCGCGCAGCACACTGTTCGTCGGATGGAAGAAGCTGTGCGTCAGGGTGACAACAGCCGCGGTATAAGAGTCATACAGCTTCCGGATGCCGGAAACGGTGGAACCGACGGCGAGATGCCAGCAATTTTGCTTCGGAAGGATACCGCGTAGAAAATCCGTGACATCCTTCAGGGTGTTTTCGGAGAGCTCCGTTTTTCTGAAAAAATGGAAGACGAAAAGGTTCGGCTTCTTCTCGGCGCAGACCATATGCAGGTGCATGGGGACGATGAAATTATGCAGCTTGAATTCCACCTCGGACAGAAAATCCGGATGCAGGTCGACACGCTCATCGACATGCAGAATGAATGTTACCGCGGCGCGGAACAGATCGGCGGAACCGTAGCGCAGGCAGTAGCGGCGGCTCAGCTCTTCGACGCTGTCGCGGGCGGAGCTGTAGGGCAGGGTGAAGCAGAGCGCCAGATGCGACGCGGAAACGGTATCCTGCATATCCGCGGCACTTTTCTTGATCTGATTGGAGCGGCAGCGGCTGACTGCCTCGCGGACCGCGTCGGCGACCTCAGCGGGATCGAGCGGTTTTTCCACATAGCTGACCGCCTGCAGACGGATCGCCGCCTTCAGATAATCCTTGTCCGAGAAGCCGCTCATGAAGATAAAAACGGTGTCCGGCAGGATCTGGCGGACCTTGTCCAGCATCTCGATGCCGGTCATGCGGGGCATGCGGACATCGCTCAGGATGATATCCGGCTTGTGGTCGGATGCCGCGCGGAAGCCCTCGATGCCGTCCGCGGCCTGGTATACTTCGTCGATTCCGAGGCTTTCCCAGTCAAGCGATGAGATCAGGCCGGAACGTGTGAGGATTTCATCATCTACGATCAGTAATTTCATATTTATTCCCCTGCGTCTCTAAAGAGTCTGCATTTTCCGTTACGTATGTCTGTTATTTTATCGTATTTTCGTCAAAAAAACCAGAGCCGCCGCCATAAGAGTGTCTGAAGCTGTGGGATTCTCCAGAAAAATTACCCGATTCCGAAAAATATTACTCTAAAACCCTTGAAATCGGAATGTTATACTGGTTCTACATGGGAAAGGAGGACGTGAGCATGTCAGAAGATTTAATTCTGGAACTCAAGGGTATTACCAAGATTTTTCCGGGCGTAAAAGCACTGAATAATGTACATTTTCAGCTTCGCCGCGGAGAAGTACATGCTCTCATGGGAGAGAACGGAGCAGGTAAATCGACATTTATCAAAGTTATCACCGGAGTACACGCGGCCGAGGAGGGCAGCATGTACCTGAACGGACAGGAGGTTCACTTCAAGGGACCGAAGGACGCTTCCGCAGCAGGTATCGCAGCTGTATACCAGCATCCGACCACATATCCGGAACTTACCGTAACAGAGAATATTTTCATGGGTCATGAGATCAAGAAACACGGCATGCTTCAGTGGAAGACAATGAACGCTGAAGCCCGCAAGCTTCTTGACAGACTGAACGCCAATTTCAAGCCGACCGAGGAGATGGGTGCTCTTTCCGTAGCACAGCAGCAGATGGTCGAGATCGCGAAAGCACTTTCCACCAACGCGAAGATCATCATCCTGGATGAGCCGACCGCAGCTCTTACAGCGAACGAGTCCGAAGAGTTATATCGTATCGTTGATCAGCTGAAGGCAGAGGGCGTTTCCGTTATCTTCATTTCGCACAGAATGGAAGATATGTACCGCCTTGCGGAGCGAGTAACCGTATTCCGTGATTCGCAGTACATCGGAACCTATGATGTAGATAAGATCACCACACCGGAACTGATCAAGGCAATGGTAGGTCGTGAGATCTCCGATATGTATCCGAAGCCGCAGGTCAAGATCGGCGAAGAGATCTTCCGTCTGGAAGACTTCAGCCGTACCGGTTATTTCAAAAACGTATCTTTCAACGTTCATGCAGGCGAGATCGTAGGCCTTACCGGTCTGGTAGGCGCAGGCCGTACCGAGACGATCGAGGCCCTCTGCGGCATCACCAAACCGGATTCCGGCAAGGTATTCATGAATGGCAAAGAGATCCATATCAAGAAGCCGTCTGATGCGATGAAAGAAGGTATTATCCTTCTTCCGGAGGACCGTCAGAAACAGGGACTTATCCTCGGCTGGGGTCTGGGTGACAATGTAATCCTTCCGATCCAGGATGAACTGGCGAAGGGACCGCTCAAGATCAAGAATGAAGCAAAGGAGCGTGAACTGGCAAAGCAGTATCTCGAGGAAGTAGATACCAAGGCCATCACCACCTTCGATCCGGCGAGCAGCCTGTCCGGCGGTAACCAGCAGAAGGTTGTCGTTGCAAAGGCACTCGCGCAGAAGAACATGAAACTCCTCATCATGGATGAGCCGACCAAGGGTGTCGATGTCGGAGCAAAAGCCGAGATCTACGCGATCATGGGCGAGCTGGCGAAGCAGGGATTCGGAATCATCCTGATCTCCTCCGAAATGCCTGAGGTTCTCGGAATGTCCGATCGTATCTACACGATGTGCAAGGGACGCATTACCGGATGCCTCGATATCAGCGAAGCTTCTCAGGAGATGATCCTCGAGCTTTCCATGGAAAAAGGCAAAGAAGACAAGAAGGAGGCTGCGAAATAATGAATAACAATAAATCTTTATGGAAGCGGCTGACAGCTTCTCGTGAAGTGAGCCTGGTTCTGATTCTGGTCGTTCTTCTGATCATTGTACAGATCCTCAGTAAAGGATCTTTCCTGACAGCAACCAATATCGCACAGGTATTCCGCAACAATGCGCTGACCATGCTGATGGCACTCGGTATGCTTTGTGTCCTGCTGACGGCCGGCATCGATATCTCCATTACATCGACGCTCGCATTTGCCGGTATGACCATCGGTCTGCTGCAGAAATATGATGTTCTGCACAACACCTTCCTGCTGTTCCTCATTGCGGCTGTGATCGGCCTTCTCTGCGGACTGCTGAACGGTCTGATCATCTCCAAAGGTAAGGTTGCCCCGATCATCTGTACGATGGGTGCAATGTATATCTGGCGAGGACTTGCTTACGTAATCAGTAACAACAACTGGGCAAGCGGCCAGGATGTATCCGGTTTCTCCGATTTCGGAAAAGACGGATCCGTCGGACCGTACATCATTCTGATCGTTGCCTACGTTGTATTCTTCATTGTAATGAAATGGACAACATTCGGCCGTCGTATCTATGCGGTAGGTTCCAATGCGGAAGCTGCACGTGTATCCGGTATCAATGTTGACAAAGTCATCACAGAGGTATACATGATCATGGGTCTTCTGGCAGGTCTTGCCGGTGCCCTTTCTGTATCGATCTACGCTTCCGCACAGCCGAACATGCAGTACGGAAAAGAGATGGATGTAATCGCTGCCTGCGTTATCGGCGGTGTAAGCATGAACGGTGGCCGTGGTTCTGTAGTCGGCACCTTCCTCGGAGCTTTGTTCTATGCGATCGTTGCAAAGGCTCTTCCGCTTGTCGGACTGGAGTCTATCTGGCAGAACCTGATCAAGGGTATCATCATTCTGGTAGTTGTTCTGCTGAACGTAATTACACAGCGTACCATGGATAAAGCAAATCTTGAAAGAAGGGAGATGTAATCATGGCAGGAAAATCCGGAAGAACGATTGATAACACTCCTAAGGGTGGAATCAAAAGTAAACTTTTAAGCTGGGAAGGCGGCCTGGTAGTTATTTTTATCGCCGTCCTGATCTTCGGCTCGGCAATCTCAAGCAGCTTTGGTTTCTCCAGCGTGCTTCGTGAAATGCCGAAATATCTTTGCGAGATCATCATGATGTTCGCCATGGGCTACATTCTGATCATTGCCGAGATCGATATTTCCGTCGGCGCCATCGTGTGCCTGGCCGGAACAATGGGAT
>JAXJTA010000120.1:0-16376 GCA_036309825.1 Eubacterium sp.
ATCAATAAGCATATGGTTTTTGAAGGGAACCCCGGAAGCGGAAAAACAACGGTTGCCCGTCTGCTCGCCGGCATTTACGCGGGAATCGGCGTACTGGAGAAGGGACATCTCGTAGAAGTGGACCGCTCGGGTCTTGTGAGCGGTTATGTGGGACAGACCGCGCTGAAAACGCAGGATGTGATCGAAGAGGCGCTCGGCGGCGTCCTTTTTATCGACGAGGCTTACGCGCTGACCGGCAAGGGGCAGAACGACTTCGGCCAGGAAGCGGTCGATACGCTCCTGAAGGCGATGGAGGATCACCGCGATGATCTGATCGTCATCTGCGCCGGCTACACCGATCTGATGGAGGAATTCCTCGACTCAAATCCGGGTCTTCGCTCGCGCTTCAACAAGATCATCATGTTCGATGACTACACAGCCGAGGAAGAGGTCGCGATCCTCCGCTCGATGTGCAAAAAGCAGGATTATAAACTGTCGAAGGCAGCAGAAAAAGAGGCACAGCGCTTCTTCGAGGAACGCTGTGCCAATAAACCGAAATCTTATGCGAACGCGCGCGATGTTCGCAACTATCTGGAGAAGGCGATCACCCGCCAGGCGGGCCGCATCGTCGCCCTGAAGTCCGAAAAGGTCAGCAAGCGGACGCTCGCGACGATCGAACTCGAGGACGTTGAGGGAATCACACTGTCGGCAAACTGAACTGCGGACGGTCACATTCCATCCGACGAAAAAGAAGGGCAGAAAACGCCCTCGCGGCGACATTTGGACTGAGCCGCTAATTGCTTTGAGCTCGAAAGGACTCCGCGCGGCGAGGGAAACGGAGCCAGAGGACTTTTCTGCCCCACTTACATCGTCGAAGGGTGGCACGATTCAATCGTGCCACCCTTCTGCCGCATAGGTAAGAAATGAACGAAGCAGGTTGAGTACCGCGTACCACATCACCGGTTTGGTGATGATGATGGTCTCGACCTGCCTTTTTATTTTGCCGATAAAGGCAGTGAGAATATCCTCATAGTCGTAGTTGTTCCGCATCGTATCGATCGTGTTGAAGAGGAATTTGATGAATTCCTTCTTCTGCACATTCGTGGTCATGCCGCACCAGCGGTTGACGATCTTGACGCTGTGCTGTTCCTTCAGCATGTCCTTCCGGATCGTGAGGAACTGCCCGTTCTCGATGCTCCAGGTCATCGGATCGTGCTGACGAGGCCCGTCCGCGGAGCTGAGAACGACCTTCCCCGGATTTTTCGTCTCAAAGATCATGCCGACAAAGGAATCCTCCGGAACGACCTTGCGGAAGCGGTCACCGATCCGCCGGAATTCCACGGAGTTGCTGACTGCCGTGCGGATCGCGGGACTATCATAGGCATAGATGCCGCGGATTCTCTTCTGTACGAGCGGACCCGCCTTTGATGCCGCGTAAAGGGCCATCGTCCCACCTTTGGAAAAACCGCCGGTGTAATAAAGGGGTCTGCTGTCCGGATCGCGAAGAACGATGCGTGTCAGATAGGCGAGTGCCTCTTCTTCGCAGGGAAGAGGTTCGTAGCTCATCTGGAAGAGCTCGCGCCAGCCGGCAACGGTATCGTCAAGGCCGCGGAACACCAGAAAATGCCGTCCGTCATCAAACGCGATATTCATCGCCGTAAAGCGGACCGGATTCTCGCCTTCCGTCTCCTTCTCCACATAGTCGGAGAGCTTCATGTCTCCGAAGCGCTTCGAATCCGCGACCGCCCGCAAAAACTCACCTCTTACGATCTTCATGCAGGCACGCCCCTCCTGATAGTAGCGGTCCGCTGCCGTTTTCAGATCGATCTGCTCGCCGGTTCCCGGCACGATGTTTTTCCAATTATAATAGATGATATAACTCAGCACGAGACCGTCGACATCGCGGAAGGGGTACTCCCCGATCGTGTGCCGCCCGAATGTACGGACATAGGCTTCGAGATTGCCGTGCTGCATACCTGCATTGCTCATATTTCGCCTGCTTCTTTTTTCCAAACCGTGCTTACCTATACATTTCGTGATTTATTAGCGTATCTTTTGATATGCTTTTCGTTATATTCACATCGTTCACAAGCTGCTGTACTCATTTTGTACTCAGCAAGTATAATATTATTTGTCTGTACCCAGATGAAGAAATCTCATATAGTCGCTTGCCCCGAAGAGAACTCTATCAACCAGCATCCTCTCTCCATCAATTCGGTAGAAAGCCATGTATGCTTTAAATACAATAAAGTAGTAGCCGGTAAAAAGATCCTGGTAATAGAGCGGTGCTCCTGATTTCTGGCAATCCGCCTTTGCTTCAACCTTGTCCATCAATTCATCAAGATACTTCTGTGTAATGTCATAATCTTTGGATGCTTCGAACGCTTCATTCCAAACACGGTCGAGATCACGTATTGCTATAGGAGAATATTCGATTCTGTACTTCATGGGCGTTTACCATGAAAATGTGCTCTCACATCTGCTGCAGATACATATCCCTCTTCTTCACCGGAACGTTTTCCTTCGTTGAGTTCACACATTAATCTAAGCATTGCCTTTGTTTTCTCAAATTCTTCGTCTTCGGAAATATCACGGATGGTATATTTGCCTCTGCCATTAACTGTGAGATATACAGGCGATCCAACTGATACCTTTTCTAAAACCGAATTATAATTTCTAAGATCTGAAACAGGATTAATAATTGCCATCGAATCACATCCTTTCTTTGCGTCATCTTTACAGTTATATTAGCATCCGAATGCCTGTCATGCAATATTTTACGATAAATTCATCTTAAAATCTAGCAGTCATTGTTGTTCCCACACCCATGCACTATCCGCCATGATCCCGGCATATCTACTAGTTCGCTCCAGGGCTTTGAGACGCAATTAAAAAATCCCTGCAAACCGCTTAAATAAACGGTTTGCAGGGATTTTCAGTTCGCGTGCCTGCTGTTCGGTCATTCGCGCGGGGGTGCTTCACTCACCGAGGGTGAAATTCATGAGGACCGGATTGTGGTCACTTGCCACGAACCCGAGATCCTGCGTCTCCACGGATCCTACCTCGATATTGTTCGACACGATGAAGCCGTCGATCACGTAGTACTGGAAGTTTTCACGATCCGCCGAAGCGTACGGCTGATCAAGCGAACGGCAGGTCGGCGTGGCCGCGTCCATATAGAAGTTCCAGCTGTCGCTGAACGCGCTTTCATCGAGAAGGCCGCATTCCCATTTGCCCTCCTGTGCCGGATACATACTCGTATCGGTGCCGGAGAAGGACTGGTTGAAATCGCCGGCCGCGATCACATAGTTGCCTTTCTGTACTTCATTTTCGATGATCTCGGAGAGCATCTGCGTCTGTGCCGCCTTGCCTTCCCCGTCATCATAGGCTTCCAGATGAAGGTTGACCAGCACGAGTTCCCGCCCCGTGCGATTGCCATCCGCATCGGTCACCGGCACACGGTCGATCATCAGGCAGCGCTTCAGATTGCCGAGCCTTACCGGCCAGCTGAACGGGCAGGGCAGCTGCACTCGTTCGGAATCATCGATCTGCCTGCTCGAAAGTGTCAGGATGCCGCTGTTTACCTTGCCGATCGGCGGAACAGGATAGGGAATGAAGCCCACGCGATAGTTCCACGCGAAGGTCGTATCGTAGGCCTGCCCGATGCCGGAGCTGTAGATCTGGTCGGAGATCAGCTGCGCCTCATCCATTCCGTAACTGCGCATCGAATCGCGATCGACTTCCTGCAGGAAGGTAAAATCCGGATTCAGCTTGATGATCTCCGTCTCTACATCAGAGAGATTTGATTTCACTCTCGTCTCCGTCGCGGTCTTCACACCCTTGCCGCCATCCATGAAGAAGTCGGCATTGTCACCCAAGGCGCCGTAACCGATATTCCAGGTCATGATGGAGAAGCTCTCACCTGCCTGCACGCCGTTCTCCGCCGTGCCTCCTGCCGCGGTGCCATCCGCGCCTTCCGTCCCTGCTGCGTTATCTGCACTGTCTGCGTTTTCCGCGCCTTCTGCGTTTTCCGCGCTGTTCGCGTTTTCCACTTCGTTTCCTGCCCCTGCATTTTCGTCACTGAAATCCATGCCCGGATCATCGGTGCTCTTCTCACTCGCGCCGAGCGTCGTTCCCGGATCATACACATTCAACGCCACGCGCTCCGCCGGCTTGTATTCCGTCACGGAAAGCCATGCCAGAAGCCCCGCGAATGCCAGGACCAAAATGAGGATGCAGATACCGATGCCCTTAAGGATACGCTTGAAGATGCTCTGCTTTTTCCTGCCTTTCCCGCGCCCCGCGCCTTTCTTCCTGCCGGATGTCCTCCCGGCTGTTCTTCCGGAATTCTTCCCGGCGGTTCTGCCGGAATTCGAAGTTTTTTTCTGAGTTTTTGCCATTGCCGTAACGAACCCCCTTCGCTTGCAATCTGTATTTTTATTTTATCATATTCACAGACTGTTGGGGATGATTCTTTCGCATCGTATCCCGATGAGGAGCTCTGTCAGGTGCTGCCGATCCGTGAGCACTTTGCCGCGCAAAAAAGGAGCTGCCGCACTAAGTGCGACAGCTCCCGGCTATCTGAAGCATACCCGTTTTTACCCGGGATATGCCATTTTATTTGATGAAGCCTACCTGCTTGCTGATGATCTCGACCTGCTCGTCTTTCTTCTTATTATACTCGATCTTCTGCTCCTCGAAGTAGTTGCGGCCGTAGGAGTCGATGGATACGATCAGCGGTCCGAACTCTTTGACATGGCAGTGCCACAGGGTCTCCGGCATGCCGAGGTCTTTCCACTGTGCCTCAACGATCTCTTCAACCTCGGCAGCTGCTACAACAGCATTGCCTGCCGGGAATACGCAGTGGATCGCGCCGAAATCTTTGCATGCTCTCTCGGTATTTTCTTTCATGCCGCCCTTTCCGACGATTACGCGCACGCCGGTGGTCTGCACGAACTCATACTCGAATTTTTCCATACGCATGGAGGTGGTCGGGCCTACCGATACCATCTCGTATTTGTCATCGCCCAGCGGACGGATGATCGGGCCTGCGTGGAAGATCGCAGCATCGCGAACATCGACCGGAAGGTCTCTTCCCTCTTCTACAACGCGGCGGTGAGCAACGTCACGGCAGGTCGTAATATCTCCGTCGAGATAAACAATATCTCCGATATGAATGTCTTTCAGATCTTCTGCACTAACCGGAGTTACCAGGATCTTCTTACCATCTTCGATTCTTACTGACATAATTTATTCTCCCTTCCGCTTACTGCTCGTTGTACTCAAAACCGGTATGTGTGTCGATCGTGAAGTTCAGGTCCTTATCAAAGGTGATGTGGCCTCTTCTGTGGCTCCAGCATCCTACATTTACGGCTACGCCGATTGCGGAAGGATGACGGGCTGTGTTCTCGATATTAACGCCCATAACGGAGTAGTTGCCGCCCATGCCCTGCGGTCCGAGGCCGATCGCGTTGATGCCGTCCTCGAGAAGCTTCTCCATCTTGGCTGCATTCGCGTTGTCATTGTGGCTGCCGATCGGTCTCATCAGTGCTTTCTTGGAGTTGAGCGCCGCGGTCTCTACGGAAGTTCCGACGCCGACACCAACCAGAAGCGGCGGGCAGGCATTCAGTCCGTAGGTGGTCATACGATCCAGAACGAACTTGGTAACACCTTCGTAGCCTTCACCCGGCATCAGAACGGTCGCGTTGCCCGGAAGGGTGCAGCCGCCGCCTGCCATATAGGTGTAGATCTCACAGGAATCGGAGTTCGGAACGATATCCCACCAAACGGTCGGGGTTCCTTTTCCTACGTTTTTGCCGGTATTGTACTCATCGAAGGTCTCGACGGAGTTGTGACGAAGCGGTGTCTCTACCGTTGCTTTGATGACAGCTTCCTTCAGAAGCGCCTCAAGGTCATCGATCAGCGGGAACTTCGTGCCGCATTTTACCCAGAACTGCAGTACGCCGGTGTCCTGGCAGGACGGGCGGTTCATTGCCATCGCCAGTTCCTGGTTGCGGAACATCGTGTCGTAGATAACTTTGGTCATCGGAGAAGTCTCTTTGTCTCTGAGCTCCTGCAGTTTCGCGATGACATCATCCGGCAGCTTTTTCGCGGTATATCCGACGAACTGTGCCATAATATCGGTTAATTTCTTTACCTGTGCTTCGTTTGCCATGTGTACTCTCCTTCTTTCTGAGCTTGCCGGAAAAAACGTAAGGCCCGGCCGTTACATGTGTACTGATAGGTTTTCTATGCTGGTATTTGTTGATACATTGGATATTTATTTTTGGATCACTTACTCGGATCCGATCAGCCCGGGAAGAACGGGAATGCGATCGGAAGGATGATCATGCTGACTACCATCGCGATGATGATCAGCGGAACACCGGATTTCGCGTAATCCTTGAACTTGTAGCCGCCGACGCCAAGTACCATCGTATTGGCCGGCATACCGATCGGTGTAGCGTATGCGCAGGATCCTCCGATGATGCATGCCATCAGGACTGCTCTCGGGTCAGCGCCCATGCCCTGTGCGATGGACAGGCAGATCGGAGCCATCAGTGCTGTGGTTGCCGTGTTCGACATGAAGTTGGTCAGTACGCAGCAGATCAGCAGAACTACGAAGGTCAGTACATACGGGGACGGCTCTTTGCCGAGCATACCGATTACCTTGTCGGCGATCATCTCACCGGCTCCGGTGGACTGCAGTGCAGCTGCCAGGGAAAGGGTGCCGCCGAAGAGGAAGATCGTCTTCAGGTCGATGGACTTGATCGCTTCCTTCTCGGAGATAACGCCTGTTACAATCAGAAGAATAGCACCGATGGAACCGGTAACAGCCAGCTTGATGCCGATCTGATCTTCGAAGATCATGCCAAGCAGTGTTGCGATCAGGATGATCAGGGAAAGTGCTTTTTTCCACTTCGGAACTTTACTGAAATCTTTCTCCTCACTGAATGTGGAACCATCGTCCTTCACATCATGATTCGGCAGAAGCTTGTAACCGATGGTTGCGAAGAAGATGATGCCGGCAAGCAGGATCGGGCCGCCGACGATGGCATACTCGAAGAAACCGAAGCTCTGGCCGGTTGCTTCCTGCAGAACGGACTGGCCGATCATGTTGCCCGGCGCGCCGATCAGGGAGAGGTTGCCGCCCATGGCTGCCGCGAAAACAAGCGGCATCAGAAGTCTGGATCTCTTGAATCCGGATTTAGCGGCGATACCGATAACGACCGGGATCAGGATCGCAGCTGTACCTGTGTTGGAAAGGAAGCCGCTCATGACACCGACGATTACCATGATCGCGATGATGAGGCCGCGCTCCGTTTTTGCAAATTTGGTTACGAGACCGCCGATGGCATTTGCCATACCGGTTTCGAACAATGCGCCGCCGACTACGAACATAGCGACGAACAGGATTACATTGCTGTCAATAAAACCTGCGAATGCCGTTTTTACATCCAGAACGCCTGTAACAACAAGGCCTACACAGACGATCATGGAAGTCAGTCCCAGCGGAATCTTCTCCGTTACGAACATGACGATTGCGAATGCCAGAAATAGTAGTGTGATTATAGCCGGACTCATATTGTATCCTCCTCATTTTGTAAATTGACGGGTTACGCGAGGAGCGCCAACGCACTTGCGCGCCTCAGTTGTTAAACCAACTATAGCGCAGGATATGGCATATGTACATTTAATAGATTTTGGATTAGTATAAAATATTTTTATGCTAAATATTGTAAATCACGGCAATGAGGATTATGCTGAAATTGCAGGGAAAAGGGCATGCACATCGCCCGGAAGAAAGGAAGACAGGATATTTTATGACATTTAATCAATTGGAATATTTCTGCGCGGTCTGCCGCTACCACAGCATCACCCGCGCCGCCGAAGAGCTTTTCGTGTCGCAGCCCGCGATCTCCATCGCCATCCGCGACCTTGAGAAGGAATTCCACGTAAAGCTTCTGAATCACCAGAAAAACCGGATCTCCGTCACGTCGGAGGGCGAACTCTTCTATAAGAAAGCCGAGGCGCTGCTCGCGCAGAGCCACGACATGTACGCCGCGTTTTCGGATATCACTTCGAAGCTGAAGCCGCTGCGGATCGCGATCCCGCCGATCATCAGCACGGTGTTTTTCCCCAGGATCATCGACGCGTTCCATGAGATCTCGGACACGCCGGTCGAACTGTACGAATACGGTTCCGTCCGTGCCCGCTCGATGCTGGATTCGGAGACACTCGATGCCGCCTTCGTGAACATGGACTTCCAGAATCTGGAGAAATACAATTACCACGCGATGCTGGAGGACCGCATCGTCTACTACGTATCGCGCACGCATCCGCTTGCCGACCGCAAAGCGATCTCGATGGAGGACCTGGAGGGACAGCGGATCATTCTGCTGAACACCGACTCCGTGCTAAACCGCCAGATCCAGTCCAAGCTGCGGGCGGCAGGCACCAAAGCCAATATCTTCATGTACTGCAGCCAGCTGTACACGACGCTGAACTTCGTCCGCGGCGGGGACTGCGGCGCCTTCCTCTATTCCACCGTTCCGGCGAACCCGCGCGATTTCGTCGCCATCCCGCTGACACCGCAGGCCACCTCCCGCTTCGGCATCATCTGGAAGAAGGAGACCTTCATCTCGCAGCGATTGAAAAACTTCCTGGATTTCGTGCAGCATTACGACCTGTCGAAGTACGTGCCCGAACTGTGATGGGGGAAGTGCCTCCGACACCTCCGACGCCTCCGGTTTCGCCGGAATTCGATGCATCCCGTTTGTCACCGTCATCATTCTCGTCATCTTCATCGAGCCCGAGTCCCAGACACATGTCCGGAAATACATAGACTTCCCGGAACGCGGCGTGGTGCCATGCTTCCCGCCAGACAACCGCGGAGGCATAGAGCGGATTTTCATCCAGACCGCCGACGCTGCCGCCTTCGATCAATGCCCGAAGCGACACATTGAGAACGCGGTCGAGCTGCATATTCGTGTAGTTCTGCTCCTGATAGCGGGCCGCTCCCGATTCAAAGGAGATCAGCAGGCTGTCACCGTCGATCTCGATATCCTCGCTCATATTCGGCATGCGCACATGGCGGAGCGCCGCCGGCATCAGAAACCAGCCGAAAATCCTGGATTTCACGAGCTGACGTACCGTCAGCGCCGAATGATTATTCCGGCCAAAGGAGCTCGACGCGATCAGGTAGTTTTTCCCCTTATACTCGGTGACAACGACTCCCTGCGTCGTCGGGCCGACATAGATCTTGTTCACGGTCTGCTCACCGGTCTCGGGATCATACCCCTTCAGGAAGCTGCTGCCGCCCTTCCCCTCATTGTAAAAATCACCGACCAGGAGATTTCCGTCGTAGCAGTACAGGAAATCGGGATTCGTATCGATGGTGATATAGTCGTAAACGGTCGTTTTTACCGCGTCGCGCTGCCTGCCGACGCAGTCATCGATCTGATCGAGGCTGAGTTTCCACGCGCGGTAGCCCTCCTCACGAACCGTCGAGTCCGCGATAAAAACGGTGTCGCCGATGCACGCGAGCGCCCCGACATGGCACTTGCTGTTCAGGATCAGCGTGGTCAGATACCGGTGCGTGATCTTGTCGAGGACATAGATCACGGAATAGCGCGCCTTCTCAGCCGGGTACTTGTAGGCGGACAGAAGCAGATAATTGCCCGCCACGCAGATGCCCTGCGGAACCATGCCGAGCGTCGCGCGCCCGTTGCCCTGATTCGTATTGGTAAGCCCCGGGATCACGTAATAATCCTCCGCGTAGAGCAGGTTTTTCAAATCGGTATACTGCTCCCAGCCGTTCGTGCCGTTGAGCAGATGCTGATAATTCTCCGCAAACGGACTGTCGGTCGAGGTGTGCGGAATGTCCTTCACGGATTTTGACTCGTAATGGATATGCGCGTCGAGAAGCGGCTGGTTGCCGCGTCCCACGTTCGAGATCGCGATCTTCGCCCACTCTTCCTTCGTTCCTTCATAATAAACATCCTCGAGCGCCGCATCATGGAACGCGTAAGCACCGATCCGGTTGACCGTTCGGGGGATCCAGACGGAGATGATGTTTTTGTCCTTCACGTGGATGGGGCGGATCGCGCGGTAGCTCGCCGGAATCGCCAGAGTCTCCTCGCGAAAAACGGTTTCGGCCATCTGTTCACGGGCATAGGAAACAGACGTCTCTTCTGCCGGTGCCCCCTGCTCCGCGTAAACCACGAGCGGGAAGTTGCCGGCGGAAGCGACGAGAAGCATCAAGATCATCACGATCGCTAATCTTCGGATGCCCTTTCCCTGCCTTGCCATATCTGTTCCTCTCGACTTAAGTGCTGCCGTACACCGACTCCGCGTATTCTGCATACCGGCTCCGGTGAATAAGTGCTGCGTGTATCTTAATATACCTGAGAGTTGTGCATATATTATGTCCAAATTATGAACACTCTGCACAACTTTCTATATGTCCATTGTACCATTTTTCGGCAGATTGTACACGGAAATTCGCATGATTCTGACAAAACCAGTGTACCGCTCTTAACGTTGTGCTTTCCCCTTCTTGTGATGTGTATATATTTACATGCGAATTTACGCGTGAATATCATTGCAAATATTCCGGATCCGGAATATAATTGATGAAAAGGAGCGAGAAAAATGCCAAACATTAAACCTATCTCTGATCTGCGAAATTATACTGATGTCT
Organism: Eubacterium sp.; assembly: GCA_036309825.1. Taxonomy (GTDB): domain Bacteria; phylum Bacillota; class Clostridia; order Lachnospirales; family Lachnospiraceae; genus Bilifractor. Next base: position 10,682 of record JAXJTA010000120.1, read on the forward strand.
TAAAAGAAGTTGACGTCACCAACCGGGTTTATCTTACCAGAAACGGTCACGGGGAATACGGAATCCTCACCATGAAAGAAATCGACGAGCTGGATCGATATCGGGCAGCCTATACACTTCTTGCCAAGCTGCACAAAGCCGAAGAACGCGCGAACGCAGAAGGCTGGACCGATGCAGATGTACTCGAAGAAGAATTAGGAGTAAATAAGGGGATCCTATGATTCGAAATGAAGCAATAACAGAAATTTCAGACGGCCGCTTCTATACGGCGAACGATGAAGCGCCTCTCGGCTGCAACGAGTGCGAGGGCTGCTCCGCCTGCTGCCGTGACATGGGCGACTCGGTCATCCTCGACCCGCTCGATCTGTGCCGCATCACTCTCGGACTTGGAAAAACGTTTCGCGAGCTTCTTGAAAACGAGCTCGAAATCGCGGAGATCGACAATATCGCTCTGCCGCATCTGAACATGGACGGAGCGACGCACGCCTGCCGCTTTCTGAACGATGCCGGCCGCTGCTCGATCCATCCGTTCCGCCCGGGAATCTGCCCCTGTTTCCTCTCGGCCGATACTATGAGAACGGCTCTTTCCGCTACATTCTGCAGACCGGCGAGTGTCGGAAAGAAAACCGCACGAATGTGAAGATCGCGGACTGGCTTGCCACCGAGGATCTGAAGAAGTATGAGTTTTTCACCAATAACTGGCACAGCTTCATCCGTAAAGTCGGCGCCGTATCGCCCCGCCTCACCGAGGAGAGCCGGAACCGCATGTACATGCAGATCCTGACGGTCTTCTACGATGAACCGTACAGCAAAAATGCCGATTTCTACAGCCAGTATGTGGAGCGCATGCGCCGCATCATGAGCTCACCGCTCGGCGCGATCCTGTAACCCGCTGCATGACCTCACCGCTCGGCGCGATCCTGTGATCCGCTTCGTGACACGCATCACATTTTGCATCATGATCCGTACCGCCGATGAAACGTGCCCCGCATCGTTCCGCCGCTACTGATGCGCAACTCGCTTCGTTCCTGCCGCCGCACACGCAACCGACTGATTTTACATGACATCAAGTAAGGATCTCCCCGATGACCGAAAAAAAACTTTTCAAGAACTTTCTGACCGCTGTTGTGATCATTGCCGCCGCTTTTCTGGCACTCAGCTTTCTGGCTGACCTGATCTGGGGCAAAAACTATGTGGATACGCTCCGCTTCTCCGGTTCCAGGGAGGCCGCCTCCTATACGATAGAAGGAGACGGCGAGATCGAGATCCGGGAAGCCGTTTTTACCCCGGAAGGGCTCTCGATTCGTGCGACGGGAACCCGGGAGGGCTTTGTCACGCTGACGATCACAAATATAGAAGACCCGACCGAATACACGATGAAGATCTCCTCGAACGGACACATCCGGAACCTGACGAACGGCAATTCCTCCGCGTATCAGGTGCACCTTCTGCTGATCATTCTGGCAGCCGTATCTCTTGCGGCCGTCCTGTGGGTCGGCTTTTTCCGCGCGGTCAAATATCTCCGCTATTCCTACCAGTCGATCTTCTACTGCGGCTTCGGCATCTGGACAACGATCGTCTCGCTCGTCCTGCTCGCGCTCTTTGCGGCCAGTCCGTCCGTATACACGATCTACGGCACGCTTCAGAGTTCCGGCTGGATGTTCGCCTTTTTCACCTCGCCGCTTCTGCTGCTGTTCTGCCTGGCTCTCGGCTTCAGCAACATCGTTCTGATCCGCCGCGAATCCTTCCGCCCGTCGAACGCGCTCGGCATTCTGCTTTCCCTCGTGATCCTCGTGGGCTTTGCGATCGCCCTGTTCCTGAACCAGCGCTTCTTCCTCGGCTCCGACCTGCAGTACCGCATCTTCAGTTTCATAAACGAAGCCTATACGGCCGTTTTTGTCCTGTTTGAATGTTTTCTGATCGGTGCCATCGTCTGCGGAACGATCGCCGCGCGCCATGTACCGAAGTCCGACGTGGACTTCATCATGATCCTCGGCTGCGGTTTTCGCCCGGACGGCACGCTCTACCCGCTCCTTCAGGGCCGCGTAGACCGCGCCATCGAGCTGTACCGACGCCAGATCGCCCGCGGCGCCAAAGCTCCGGTCATCGTTCCCTCCGGCGGCCAGGGCCCTGACGAACCCATGTCCGAAGCGGAAGCGATGCGCAGCTACATCGTCTCGAAGGGCATCCCGGAATCCGATATTCTAATGGAAAAAAAATCGCGCACGACCGCCGAAAACATGCGCTTCTCAAAGCAGCTGATCGACGAGGCAATGCCGGACGCAAAAACGGCTTTCTCCACCACGAACTATCATGTATTCCGAAGCGGCATCATCTCCCGCCAGAACGGCTTCGCGCCGGAAGGGATCGGCAGCCGGACCAAATGGTATTTCTGGCCCAACGCCTATGTCCGTGAATGCATCGGCATGATCGTCTACATGAAAAAGCATCTGCTCATCCTGATCGGCATTCTGATCGCCATCTACGCGTTCTTCAAATTCGGGCTGCGGGTCTGATGATCTCCATCTCCAGAATATCATCCAGCGGGATCTCCGTCCTGTCCTCATCCGCCAGGATGAGCACACGGCGGACCGGATCGATCTTCCGCACCTCGGCCCGGAGCGTCTCGATCGATCCGCCCTCCTTCCGATCATCGGGAAGAAACCAGGTGATGACCGCGGACGCGGACGCTCCACCATTCTTCCCTGTATCCATTTCCCGACACGTGCCCGGAGCATTCGGCGCATTTCCGTCAAGTGCCGCTGCCAGGATCTGCAGCGCCCGGTCCAGTTTCGCCTTCTCATCTTCATCGAGTTCCGGCTTTTGCTGTGTCAGCCTGGCTTCTTCCCTGATCGCCGCGTCAAATCCGGTCAACGCCGCAAACGGAGAGAACTGCGCCGCCCGATCCTGCAAAGACATCTTCGGATGCTTCTTCGAAATGGGAGGCTCAAGATCAATGATATCCCCATAAAGCCGGATGCACTCTTTCTCCGCTTCGGCCATCTCGTCCCAGTCGGCACCGCGTACATTATGCCAGGCAAGTTTTCCTGTTCCGCTCATCGAATATACTTCTCCCTTTCCGATCCCTTGTCTCAACTCTTGCAATTAATTACCGGTGTGCTGTGTACTCACGCTTTGCACTCACGCTTTGTGCCCGCCGATCTGCTTATTCCGCGATACGGTCATGGCGCCCTCTTCGAGATTCATCCCCTTGAGCACGGCGTTTTTTCCGAACTTCTTCTGCAATTCCAGAACAGCACCCTGCGCGCGGCGCTCTTTTTCGAGAGCGGCCTTCCGCTCGGCGCGCTTCTTTTCCTCCGCTTCATAATCCGTAAAAAGGTCAAGCTGCTCATACGAATTCTCCGCCTTAACGGAATCCTCCGGAACCACACGTCCCGCCGTAATATACAGGCGGCGAACCAGCAGATCCCGATTGACGATCCGATCATACAGCTTCGTGGCTGCTTCCAGGATCTCCGAAGACGAGGAGGTCGGTTCAGCCAGCTTGATGCTGCCGTGCGCCATCTTCGGAACGCTCCGCCCGTAGCGATCGACCGTGATCTCGCCTTTATAAGCGGCCCGAATCTTGGGGTCGTCCAGCGACGTGCGGTCGTAACCGACATTGATTACGATCTGATCGGTGACAACACGCTTGTTCAGCAGGTCATAGGCGAGCAAAACCGCCATCTCCCGAAGGAGGAGCCTCGCCTTCTCCACCGTGTGCGGATACTGCAGGACCTGTCCCGATCCGGTACTGCTGCTCTGCGGCTTGTACGCCTTAATCTCCGCCATTGTGCACGGTTCGATCCCCCACGCATGGTCGATGAGCAGCTCCGCGTTCACGCCGAAAAGCTTATACAGAAGCTCCTCATTCTGTAGCGAACAGCGGGCAATGTCCCCCATCGTGTAGATTGCGTGCGCATGCAGCTTCTTTGCGATGCCGGGTCCCACCCGCCAGAAATCGGTGAGCGGCCGGTGCGTCCACAGCTTCCGCCGGAAATCGGACACGCTTAGTTCCGCGATCCGCACACCGTTCTCATCCGGCGGGATATGCTTGGCCACAATATCCATCGCCGCCTTGCAGAGAAACAGGTTCGGCGCGATGCCCGCCGTCGCGGTGATCCCCGTCTCCGCCAGCACTTCGCGGATCATCTGATCCGCAAAGTCGTGCGCCGTTTTTCCGCTCGTCCTCAGGTATGCCGTGACATCGATAAAAACTTCGTCGACCGAATAGACATGGATGTCTTCCGGCGCGACATGCCGCAGATAAATATCGTAGATCCTGGCACTGTACTGCATATACAGGGCCATCCGCGGAACGGCCGCAATGTAGGTCAGTTCCAGTGTCGGATCCGCTGCCAGCTCCGGCGCCGAATACGACTTTCCGGAAAAACTTTTTCCCCCGATCCGGTTCTTCCTCGCCGCATTGACTTCTCCGGCCTTCTGTACGACCTCGAAGAGGCGCGCCCTGCCGGGAAGCCCGACCGCCTTCAGAGAAGGAGAGACGGCAAGGCAGATCGTTTTTTCCGTGCGGGAGGCATCGGCAACGACCAGATTGGTGGTGAGCGGATCGAGTCCCCGCTCGCGGCACTCCACGGAAGCGTAGAAAGACTTCAGGTCGATCGCGATATAGGTTCGCTCGCTGCCCGCCGTCCGGTTTCCCGATACGTCTTCCGACACTGTTCCCGGTACTTTTTTCTGGATATTTTCTGCTGTTTTTTTTGGAATTTTATGTGTGCTTTCCGCCATCAGCCTCCTCCGGCCTCCTTTCCTTCGTGATCACTATTCTATATTTCCTATATATGCTCTATTTAGGTGTTCATCCCAGCTACTTTCGCTGTGCTGATCAAATAAATCATCCAAACCATTTTACCATACAAACGTTCGCCGAACAAACGCCGCCGAACAAACGCCGCCGAACAAACGCCGTGGAACAAACGCCATGCAACAAACGCCGCGGAACGTAAAAAAGCCCCGCGCGGTGGGGGACCCGCGCGAGGCATTCCTGTCGAACCTTCTTACTGAACATTCTTTTTGAATATTCTTATCGAACGTTTTTCAACATTTCTATGGAGTATTATTGTTCAGCAGCTCTTACTTGGTGCCGAGTGTTACGGTAACGGTCTGCTCTGCGTACTGACCATCGCTTCCGGCTCTGTCAATGACAATATCCACGGTATCGCCTGCCGCGTAGTACTGCATCAGGTTCTGCAGTTCTGTAACGGTGCTTACCGACTGGCCGTCAAAGCTGACCACGATATCACCCTTTTGCAGGCCTGCATTGGCTGCCGGGCTTCCGTCACCGACAGCGGTGATGTAGAGGCCTTCCGGCATATTGTACATCTGGGAATATTCGGAGGTTACATCAGCGCCGCTGATTCCGAGATAGCCACGATTTTCTTCGGCAACAACTTCCTTTGTCTCCTGGTTCATCAGATCCTGCAGGATCGGAAGAGCCTTGGTGATCGGAATAGCAAATCCCATGTTATCTACAGTCGTTCCGTCGGATGTCGTAGAACTCTTTGCCTCGTTGATACCGATCAGCTCGCCGTTCATGTTGATCAGAGCGCCGCCGCTGTTGCCGGGGTTGATGGCTGCGTCTGTCTGGATCAGCCCCATCGAATTGTAGGTAGAGGAGCCGTCGCTCATGGTCAGCTGGCGATTCAGCGCGCTTACATAACCGCTCGTTACAGAC
>JAXJTA010000121.1:0-8118 GCA_036309825.1 Eubacterium sp.
ATGCGCCATCCTGTCGTATCAAGAGCCCACTCCTTTTGGAACTTCTTCAGGATCTTCATCACGATGAAGAGGATCAGCAGAGCCAGTCCCAATTTAATCAGGAAATTTACGGCTGTATTGCCGACCCCTCTGAGCCAGTCCACCAGAACGTTACTTACTGTATCCAGATATTCCGAGGTTTCTAAATCCGTACCCATGAACGATTATTTCGTGCCTTTCTTCTGCGCTGCCTTCTTCGGCGCCGCTTTCTTTGCAGTCGCTTTCTTTGCAGTTGCTTTCTTTGCCGGCTCCGTCTTAGAAGCCGCCTTCGCGGTCGTTTTCTTCGCTGCGCCCGCGACTTTCTTCACTGCCTCGCCGGCTGCCTTCTGTACCGTGGATCCGGCTGCTTTCACTGCCTCACCGGCTGCCTTCTGTACCGTAGATCCGGCCGCCTTCACCGCAGCCTCGGCCTTCTTCGGTACGGAATTCTTTACCGCTGACTTCGCCGCCGTCTTCTTCGCTGCCGTTTTCTTTTCCGGTACCGCCTTCGCCGGGGCTTTCTTTTCCGGGGCTTTCTTTTCCGGTGCCTTTTTCTCCGGTGTCTTCTTCTCCGGATCGAGAGCTGTATAGCGGAAAGCCGCTACAGCCAGCGGCGGAACTTTGATCTTGATCGAATCCCTGCGCTCGTCACACTCGACCGCAGCACTCAGCTTCACTCTCGGATTTGTTACGCCCGTGCCGCCGAAATCAGCGGAATCGCTGTTGAAAATCTCTTTATATTTGCCCGGGAACGGTACGCCGACACGGAAGTTATCATATTCCACGTTGGAGAAGTTGCATACTACCAGAAGCGTATCTTCTTCCTTTCTTCCTTTTCTGAGGAAGACGATCATGTTGCGCTTCCAGTCAAGATCACTGACCCACTCAAAGCCCTCGTACTTCTCATCGAGTTCATAGAGTGCCGGCGTAGCCTGGTACAGGTTGAGCAGTGTCTTGTTCATGCGGGCAATGCCTGCCTGCTCCACTTTCTCAATCTCACCTCTGTTGATCGCGAGGTCATATGCCCAATCCGCGTTCTGGCCGAAATCCTGCCCCATGAAGAACAGCTTCTTGCCCGGATGCATCATCATATACGCGTACATCAGGCGGAGATTCGCGGCCTTCAGCTCCGGTTTCAGACTCGGCATCTGACGGAAGAGCGATTTTCTGCCGTCACCCAGAAGTTCGTGGGACATGCTGAGCAGGAAATTCTCGCTGTAGTTATAGACCATGCTGAGCGTCAGATCATCCTGATGCGCGCCGCGGAAATACGGATCCAGCTGGATATAATTCATGAAATCATCCATGCAGCCGTTGTTCCATTTGTAGTCGAAGCCAAGTCCTTCCTTTTCCGGATCGCCCGTTACCATCGGGAAGCCGGTTGACTCCTCGGCGATCGTCAGAACGCCCGGGAAATCCTTGTGGATCATCCGGTTGAGATCCTTCAGGAACCGGATCGCCTCGAGATTTTCATTGCCGCCGTACATGTTCGCGACCCATTCGCCTGTTTTTCTGCCGAAATCCAGGTAGACCATGGAAGCCACATCACTCAGACGGAGACCGTCCGCGTGGAACTCCTTCAGCCACATCTCCGCGGATGCAAGGAGGAAGCTGACCACTTCTTTTCTGCCGTAGTTGAAGATCTTCGTTCCCTTGACCGGATGGATACCCTGACGCGGATCGAGATGCTCATAGAGGCAGGTTCCGTCGAAGGAAGCAAGTCCTTCATCACCGGGGGCAAAATAATTCGGAACCCAGTCGAGAATAACGTTGATTCCCTCCTGATGCATGATGTCGACGAACGCCCGGAAATCATCCGGCGTTCCGTAGCGGGAGCTCGGCGCGAAGAAGCCGCCCGGCGCATAGCCGAGGGACGCGTCGTCCGGATACTCTGTGACAGGCATCAGCTCTACATGCGTATAACCCATTTCGGATACATAGTCAGCCAGAAGCGGTGCCAGTTCACGATAGGTGTAGTCGGTACCGTCCTCATGCTTCTTCCAGGTTCCCGGATGCACTTCGTAGATCGCGATCGGCTGATCCTTCTGCTGTGCCTGACCGCGTGCCTCCATCCAGACGTCATCGGTCCATGCATAACCGGTCTCCTCGACGATCGACGCGTTCTGCGGCATCGGCTGATAGGCGGAAGCTGCGGGATCTGTCTTCAGATATACCAGACCGGTCTTCAGCTTCAGCTCATATTTGTACAGATCGCCGCCCGTAACGCCCGGTACGAAAAGTTCATAGATGCCGGAGTCCAGACGGTTCATCGGATTTACTCTTCCGTCCCAGTTATTGAAATCGCCGACAACGGATACGCGGATCGCGTTCGGTGCCCATACGGCAAAGTAGGTGCCCACCGTTCCGTTCACTTCGCTGACATGCGCGCCGAGGATCGTGTAGGCCTCTTTCCAGTTGCCCGCCGCAAAGCGCTTCTCATCATGCTCCGTGATTCTGCCCGGATAAGCATACGGATCCTTTACCTCGCGTGCTTCTTTTCCTTCTCCGATCACGAATGAATAGGTCGGAACCGTTTTTCCGTCAAGCATGACCGCAAAATATCCCGCCTCGTCCTCGAGAACCATCGGGATCGTCCTGCCGTCCGCAAGTTTTACCGATGCGGTCTCCTCATCCGGGAAAAACGCCTGCACCAGAATACCGTCATCGGTGATCTGCGGTCCCAGGATTTCTCCCGGTTTGTCCTCTTCCGCATAAACGACAGCCTCAATACGCGCCCAGTCCATGAGATCGTAAATTCTGCTTTCCATGCTCTCTGTACTCATTCCTTGTTCCTCCCCATTCTTTTCTTCGGAAATCTATGTATTACTGTGCGTCTGTCTGCGGTGCCGGTGCGGGTTCAGGCTTTCTGTTCAGGATATCCATGAATTCCTCGCCGGTGATCGTCTCCTGCTCATACAGGAATTTCGCCAGTTCATGAAGCTTCGGCATATTCCCGCTTATGATCGACTCCGCTTTTTTATAGGCATTTCCGACGGTCTCGACAACCATCTGATCGACTTTTCCGGCCGTTTCTTCAGAGCATGCCAGTGATGTATCGCCGCCCAGATATTTGTTTGTAACCGTCTCCAGCGCAACCATGCCGAACTGTTCGCTCATACCGAAGCGCGTGATCATCGCGCGGGCTGTCTTGGTCGCCTGCTCAATATCATTGGACGCACCCGTCGTCACCGAATGGAAGACCAGATCTTCCGCGACACGGCCGCCCGTCAGGGTAGCCAGACGGTTCTCCAGCTCTTCCTTGCTCATCAGATTGTGTTCACCCTCATCGACCTGCATCGTATAACCGAGCGCTCCCGATGTACGGGGGATGATCGTGATCTTTGTGACAGGCGCCGAATGTGTCTGCATCGCAGCGACCAGCGCATGACCGATCTCGTGGTAGGATACGATCAGTTTTTCCTTCGTTGTCAGGATCTTGTTCTTCTTCTGGTATCCGGCGATAACGACCTCTACACTCTCCATCAGGTCATTCTGCGTTACGAACTTCCGTCCGTCACGAACAGCCCGGAGTGCAGCCTCATTGATCATGTTGGCAAGTTCCGCGCCGCTGGCACCGGATGCCGCACGCGCGATCGCGTTAAAGTCTACGTTGTCGGATACACGGATCTTCGCGGCATGAAGACGAAGAATATCCTCTCTTCCCTTGAGATCCGGAAGTTCAACCGGAATTCTGCGGTCGAAACGGCCCGGACGAAGCAGTGCCGGGTCGAGGGAATCCGGACGGTTGGTTGCCGCCAGAATGATTACACCCTTCTTGCCGTCGAAGCCATCCATCTCCGCGAGGAGCTGGTTCAGCGTCTGCTCACGCTCGTCATTACCGGAGAATCCGCCGCCGTCACGCTTCTTACCGATCGTATCGATCTCATCGATGAAGACGATACACGGCGCCTTTTCGTTGGCCTGCTTAAAGAGGTCACGAACCTTCGCGGCACCCATGCCGACGAACATCTCGACGAATTCCGATCCGGAGATCGAGAAAAACGGCACGTTCGCCTCACCGGCGACCGCCTTCGCAAGGAGCGTTTTACCGGTTCCCGGAGGTCCTACGAGAAGTGCTCCCTTCGGCATCTTCGCGCCGATCTCGGTGTATTTCGCGGGGTTGTGAAGGAAGTCGACGATCTCCTTCAGGAGTTCCTTCGCCTCTTCTTCACCTGCCACATCCTTGAACTTGATACCGGTCTCGGAATGGATATAGACCTTGGCGTTGCTCTTGCCGAAGCTCATCGCATCGCCCATGCCGCCCATCCGCTTCGTCATTCCTCTCATCAGAAATGTTCCGAGGAAATAGATCACGGCGATCGGAAGGACCCAGCTCAGAATGAAGCTGAGGACCGGTGACATCTGTTCGATGATCGGTGACTCGTAATCGGTGATATTGGCTTCTTCCAGACGATCGACCAGTTTATAGTCATTCATCTGACCGCAGCGGTACTGCTGTCCGTCCTTGTCCGTCCAGTTGATAACATCCTCCGAAGAGTCCACTTCTACCTTGTCCACTTCGCCGGCTTCGAGCATTTCCAGGAACTGGCCGTAGGTCGACTTCTCGATCTTCGCCGCGTTCATCTGCGGAACCAGCATGAAGTTGATGAGTAGAAGAACGATCAGGCCGATGATGTAATAGAAAATGATCGGCCGTTTCGGTCTGTCTGACAGATTTGTATTCATAAATTGATATGCCTCCTTAAAAACGGTTCAGAATCGCTTGATCGTATCGCTCGCTTCTTCTCCCGTATTTTCGATCTTCTCAACGATCACATCGTAGCTGATGTCCTCGTTGACGCGTACGTGTACGCGGTCACCGACGTGATGTCCCTTCAGAGCCTTCGCCAGCGGCGACTGCTCCTCGATCCGGTTCTCGATGGAGTTGGCACGGACCGATGTGACAAGCTTGTAGCGCTCCGTAGAGCCGTCCTCCGGGAAACGGATCGTGACCCACTTGTTGATCCCGACCTCATCGGATGCCGAATTATCCTCCAGGATAACGGCATTTTTGATCAGGTTGGTCAGATAGCGGACCCTGCCGTCCATCTCTCCCTTGGCTCTTCTGGCCGCATAGTATTCATAGTTTTCGCTCAGGTCACCCTGCGCTCTCGCTTCTTTGATCTCCTCCCTGACACGGGGAAGATCATGCATCTTCAGACGGTCGATCTCCGCCTGCATCTTCTCGATATCGCTTCTTGTCAGTCTCTCACCCATCGTTATCGCTCCTTACCGAAGAAAAGCCTCATAGGCAAGGAAGGCCTCGTAGATATCCGCCTTGCTGGTGATCTCCCACGGCGCGTGCATATTCAGTACGGCAACACCGCAGTCGATGACTTCCATGCCGAGGTTTGCCAGGATGTAAGCGATCGTGCCGCCGCCGCCCTGATCGACCTTGCCCAGTTCCGAAGTCTGGAACCGGATGTCCGCGTCATCAAGGAGCTTTCGAAGGAAAGCGATATACTCCGCGTTTGCATCGTTGGAGCCGCTTTTGCCGCGGGATCCTGTATATTTATTGAATACCGGACCTTTGCCGAGATATGCACAGTTGTTTTTCTCCATCACCTCCGGATAATTCGGATCGAAGGCTGCGCTTACATCGGAGGAAAGCACCTTCGTGCGGGTCAGCACACGACGAAGCTCCAGTTCACTGTAGCAGCCGCAGAGATTCATCACCTCAGCCAACGCATTCTCGAAGAAACGGGAGTGCATGCCGGTCGCGCCGACGCTGCCGATCTCCTCCTTATCTGTCAGAAGGCAGATTGATGTATACTCCGGATCGGTCACTTCAAGGATCGCGCGATAGGACGGGTAAGCGCAGACTCTGTCATCCTGTCCGTATCCCATGATCATGCTGCGGTCAAAGCCGTAATCTCTCGCTTCGCCGGCCGGAACGACTTCGATCTCCGCGGAAACGAAATCCGCCTCCTCGATGCCGTATTTTTCCTTAAGGATCGCGAGGATATTGGCCTTGCAGGCATTCTTCTCCTCCCCCTCAAGCGGCCTGCTGCCGATGAGAATGTTGAGATTCTCGCCTTCCACAACGGTACTCGCGGCCTTCTCCATCTGCTTTGCGGACAGATGGATCAGCAGATCACTGACTCCGAATACCGGATCGGATGGATCCTCGCCCACACAGATGTCAAGAACGGTGCCGTCCTTCTTCGCTACCACGCCGTGCAGCGCCATCGGAAGCGTCACCCACTGATATTTCTTGATGCCGCCGTAATAATGCGTCTCAAGCATGGCAAGATCCGTGTCTTCGTAGAGCGGATTCTGCTTCAGGTCCAGACGCGGCGAATCGATGTGCGCGCCGAGGAACCGGACGCCCTCGCTCATCGGTCTTCTGCCGATGCGGAAGATAATCAGCGACTTCTTCATCATATCCGCATAGATCAGTTCGCCCGCCGCCGGACGGCTGCCGCGGGAGGCTGCCTCCGCAAGCGAGATCGCGCCGGCCTTTTTGAGGCCCTCGATCATACCGGAGACATTCTCGCGCTCGGTCTTGTGCGCAGATAAAAACTTTCTATAATCTTCGCAGAAAGCATTCAGCTTCTGCATATCCGATTTTTCCCAGATGCTTTTGCTCATATGTCTAGCTCCTTGCTGTAAATACTCATTTTGCTAGTTCACTATTTTAACATTCATGCCCGTACTTTGCAACGAACGCAGAATTTATAAGACTTTTTTAAGAATCCTTTTATTTGTGTAAAAAACTCGTCCCGAAGCGTCAATTCGCGTCCACGAAGATGATCTCCGCATTGCCGTTCAGCGGATCTCTCTTCTTATAATTGAAGACAACGTAGACCGGCCCGCCGGCACCGGCAGTTTCTGTTCCGGGATCCTCTCGTCCGAAGATATCGGTATGGAAGACCTCACCGTGCGTCTGCTTTCCGAGCTGCTGCGCGGTCGCAGGCGCATAGGCCGCGAGACGAACGGGCTTCTCCGCCTCCCTGTTATAAAAGGCGCGAAAAACGTTTTTGCCCTCGCCGGCATCCGGTGCCCATGACGGACGGCTCTTGCTGTTCTCCCGGAGATACAGATCCAGAAGGAGCAATTCGTCGTACAGGCGGTGCTTTTCCGCATCCGTCACATGCGCCCTGATGAAATCACGAAGGATCGTAAACCGTTCCATCCTGGACTTGCCCGCCTCGCCGAGCCCTCTGCCCGCGGCAAACTCCGCCAGACATTTATACATCGCATAGGGCGTCGCGAACTCCCCGACCAGACGGCACATCGTCTCCGCGAACTGGAAACTGTTGTAATAGATCTCCACCACATTCTCTACGCGCTTTAATTCCAGCACATCCGCGTAGGAAAGCCACTTCGTATAGAGGACCTCATAGGGCGGAAACGGGCTCGTCACGATCCCGAATTCACGGGCGCGTCTCGCCATCGAGGAGCCCTTCAGGAGCTTTAGGAATCCCATCTGCAGCTGATCCGGCTTCATCGCGTAAACGTCATTGAAAGAACGGATAAAGCTTGCCAGATCTTCCTCGGGAAGTCCGGCGATCAGATCAAGATGCTGGTGGATGTTTTTGCCCGCATGGATCCGTTCCACGACGCTTTTCAGGTGCGTCAGACTCTGCGACCGCTCGATCTCCCCGAGTGTCTGCAGGTTGGTCGACTGGACGCCGATCTCAAGCTGTACCAGACCGGGACGGAGTTCCTGCAGAAGATCGATCTCCGCGTCCGAGAGCAGGTCGGCCGCGATCTCGAAATGGAAGTTCGTGACACCGTTGTCATGATCCCGAAGATATGTCCAGATCGCCGCCGCGTGCTCGTGCCCGCAATTGAAGGTGCGATCGACAAATTTGACCTGCGGCACCTTCCTGTCCAGGAAAAACTGCAGCTCCGGAAGCACCAGATCGAGGCTTCGGAAACGTACACTCTTATCGATCGAAGAGAGACAGTAACTGCAGGAAAACGGACATCCCCTGCTGCTTTCGTAATAAATGATCCGATTTTTGAACGTATCGGGTTCAAGCCACTTTTCCCGATAAATAAAGGGCAGATCGTCCAGATTCATCGGGGCGGATGGCGGGTTCCTGCGGATCCCGGACTTTGTTCGAACAGTGATCCCTCTCGTCTCATCGAGGC
>JAXJTA010000122.1:0-7872 GCA_036309825.1 Eubacterium sp.
CTGCACGGCGCGGTATGGTCGGGCGGATCCTTCGTATATGTACCGAAGGGCGTCAAGGTCGACATTCCGCTGCAGTCCTATTTCCGTCTGAACGCCAAGGGCGCCGGACAGTTCGAGCACACACTGATCATCGTCGAGGATGACGCGTACCTTCACTTCATCGAGGGATGTTCCGCGCCGAAGTACAACGTCGCGAACCTGCATGCCGGCTGCGTAGAGCTTTTTGTCGGCAAAAACGCAACGCTTCGTTATTCCACGATCGAGAACTGGTCGAAGAACATGTATAACCTGAACACCAAGCGTGCGAAGGTGGAAGAGGGCGGCAAGGTAGAGTGGATCTCCGGTTCCTTCGGATCCCACGTCTCCTATCTGTATCCGATGAGTATTCTGGCGGGACGCGGCGCGAGAGCCGAGTTCAGCGGTGTTACCTTCGCGGGCAACGGCCAGAACCTCGATACCGGCTGTAAGATCGTCCACAGTGCGCCGGAGACGACTTCCTATGTCAATACCCGTTCGATCTCCAAGGACGGCGGAATCAGCACCTTCCGCAGTTCCATCACCGTCAACAAACAGGCTGTCAACAGTAAGTCCGCCGTTTCCTGTCAGTCTCTGATGCTGGATTCCGTATCCCGTTCCGATACGATCCCGGCAATGGATGTGAAGACCGACCAGGTCGACATCGGACACGAGGCAAAGATCGGCCGAATCAGCGACGACGCTGTATTCTATCTGATGAGCCGCGGCATTACCGAAGAGGATGCCCGCGCGCTGATCGTATCCGGATTTGCAGATAACGTATCGAAAGAGCTTCCTCTCGAGTACGCGGTAGAGATGAACAATCTGATCCGCCTGGAGATGAAGGGAAGTATCGGTTAAGGAGGCAGAAGAAGATGAGTGAAGCAATGGATATGAAACTCAACCGGCTGCCGGCAATTACCTGGTACTGGCTGAAGATGAATGAAGCAAAACTGGCCGGTGTAGAAACCGGTTCGGAATCAGAGATCAAGGCGGAGATCCCGGCAGGGATCGAGGCCGCAGAGACAGCGGAAAATCCGCTGTCTTCCCAGCCGACCGGCATGGGAAAAGATGTGACCGCTCTTGTAGAGGCGGGCACAAAGGGCGTTTACACGCTCACCGCGCCGAAGAACAGGAAAGCTGCCGAGGCAGCGCGCCTTACCTTCGCGTACAATGACGGCGCTAACGCGGTCAATGCCGTAAACCTTGTACTGGGTGACAACAGTGAGATGACCGTTATTATGGATTACACCGCAGAGAAGGAGGCGGCCGGTTTTGCGGCTGTCCAGACGAAAGTCGCTGTCGGTAAGTATTCCCTTCTGCGCCTCGTACAGGTCGTTCGTGTGGGCGAGAAGTTCACCTTCCTGAATGACGTCGGCGGACGATGCGAGGACAACGGACGAGTGGAGATCATCCACCTGTTCCTCGACGGCCATGATGTATACCAGGGCTGCCAGATCGACCTCGCGGGATATCAGAGCAGCATGAAGACCGACATTGCGTACCTTGTAAAGAACGATGCCGTTCTGGATATGAACTATTTTGCCAATCATACCGGCAAAAAAACGGAGTGTGAGATCAATGTAAACGGTGTTCTCCGTGACAAGGCGACCAAGACCTTCCGCGGCACCATCGATTTCAAGAAGGGCGCATCCGGCGCTGTCGGTAATGAGAAAGAGGATGTTCTGCTGATGGACGAGGGCGTTCACAACCAGACCATTCCGCTGATCCTCTGCGCAGAGGAAGATGTAGTGGGAAACCACGGTGCCACCATCGGACGTCTCGATGAGTCCCTGATGTTCTACCTGGAGTCCAGGGGTATGGACCGTGAGGCAATTAACGAAATGCTCGCCGGTGCCAGAATCGACGCGCTTGTCGCGCAGATCCCGGACGCTGCCGCAAAGGCGGAGATCAGCGAGTATGTCGGAGGAGGCAATACAAGTGATGATGACTGATGAGCAGAGACAACTTGATGATGCTGCGATCCGTGCGGATTTTCCGCTTCTGAATGATGAGGTTGCTTATCTGGATAACGCGGCGACTACCCAGAAACCGCAGAGCGTCATCGACGCGGTAAATAACTATTACGAGACGAGCAACGCCAATCCCCTGCGCGGCCTCTACGAGCTCAGTGTAAAAGCAACGGAGATCTACGAGGAAGCCCGCGCGGCAGTCGCTGACTTTATCAACGCAAAAAGAACGGAAGAGATCGTTTTTACCAGAAACGCGACGGAGAGCCTGAATCTGGTCGGCTACACCTGGGCACAGGACAACCTGAAACCGGGCGATGAGATCCTGATCAGCATTCTCGAGCATCACAGCAACATGCTTCCGTGGCAGCAGGCGGCAAAGCGCACCGGCGCGACGCTGCGTTACCTGGAATGTGACAAGACGGGAAAGATCACGGAAGAGATGTTCCGTGCCGCAATGACACCGCAGACAAAACTGGTGGCAATGACGCAGGTATCCAACGTTATCGGACGCACCAATGATATCAAGACTTTCGCAAAGATTGCCCACGAATACGGCGCGGTCTTCGTAGCGGACGGCGCGCAGTCCGTGCCGCATATGGCGGTCGATGTACAGGATCTGGACGTTGATTTCCTCGCGTTCTCCGGACACAAAATGCTCTCCCCGATGGGGATCGGCGTACTGTACGGAAAATACGAAATTCTTGACAAGATGTCCCCGTTCCTGTTCGGCGGCGAGATGATCGAGTATGTGACCCGTGAGGGCGCAACCTACGCAGAAGTACCGCACAAGTTCGAGGCGGGTACCGTGAACGCCGGCGGCGCTGCCGGTCTGCACGCGGCGATCAACTATGTAAAATCGATCGGCTTTGACAAGATCACCGAGCGCGAGACACATCTGACCGCCTACGCGATGGAGAAGCTGAAGGAATATCCGTATGTGCACATTCTCGGATCCACAAATCCGGCAGAACATCACGGCATTATCACTTTCCTGGTAGACGGTGTGCATCCGCACGATATCGCGGCGATCCTCGATGAGTTCAAGGTCTGCGTCCGCGCCGGACATCACTGTGCACAGCCGCTTCTCGCGTATCTGGGAACCCGTTCCACGGCGCGCGCAAGCTTTGCTTTCTACAATACCGAGGCGGAAGTTGACCGCCTGGTTGATGCCGTAAAGGCACTCAGAAAAGAGATGGGTTATGAGGAATAATACTTTTTATAATGAAATTCTGACAGATCACAATCTGCATCCGGCACACAAGCATGATCTCCCGGACGCGAACTTCGAGCTTGAGGGCGTCAATCCGAGCTGCGGCGATGACATCGTTCTCAAACTTCGCGTGGAGGGCGACAAGATCGTGGACGGCGCTTACGTTGGCGACGGCTGCGCGATCTCGCAGGCATCCGCGGACATGATGCTGGATCTGATCATCGGCCGGAGCAAAGAAGAAGCCACACACCTGGCAGAAGTTTTTCTCCGTATGATCAAGGGGAAAATTACCGAAGAAGAGAAGGACGAGCTGGAAGAGGCGGGCGTACTGGAAGATATCTCCCATATGCCGGCGCGTGTAAAGTGCGCGGTTCTCGGATGGCGTACGATGAATGAGATCTTCGATGATCCGGAAAAGGCACAGAAGAAAGTCGACAAACCGGTCTCTTCCGAAGGGGAGATCTGTCATCTGTAACAGGGGAGCCGCCGAATGACAAAGGATGTTATCATTACCTTGTTCGGTCTGCAGTTTCTGCCGGGGGACGATGATCCCGAGCCGGTGGAAGTTGTCATCCCGGGCAAGTATTATAAGAAAAACAACAGCCATTATGTTCTCTATGATGAGATCACGGAGGGCTTCAAGGAGCCGACCCGCAATACGATCAAATTCAGTGAGACCAGTATGATGGTGAAGAAGCACGGGCTCTTGAACGTGGACATGTTCTTCGAGAAGGGCAAGAAGACGTTCGCGGACTATCGCCTGCCGATGGGGAGTCTTCAGCTGGAGATCGGCGCGACCGCTTTTTCTCTGAAGGAGACGGAAGAACTGATCGAGTACCGTGTTGACTATGGTATGCGAATGGAGGACAGCCTCGCGGCTGACTGCATGATCAGCCTGAAGATCTGTTCCGCAGAAAACGGGGGATTCTCCTTGAATTCCTGAATACAAAGAATTCCCGCAATAAAAAAATTCCAGTAATACAAAAAATTCCGCAGGCGACTGCGGAATTTTTTTGTATCTTGCGTTATTCGATTTTCGGTGTCAGACGCAGCGGACACTTATGCCTCGCCGCGGCCTTTCTTAAGAAGCTCTTCGAGCTTGGATTTCTTCTTCTTCGGAGCAACGATCGGTCCGCGAACACCTTTGACATCGGTGATGTACAGGCCGCTGACGGTAGCCTTGACCTCTTTCTTGACCGGAATCATCTCGTAGACCTTTTTGTCTGCGATGAAGGTCATGATCTTCGGTCCGACTTTGGCTTTAACGATCGGGAACTTCGGAATGCGGGAAAGCTTCGGTACCTGAGCGAGTACGTAATCCGGGAAGCCGGCATCCTTCAGTTTCAATTTCTTTTTATCGATGACAAGCATCGAGATGGTCTGCTTTGCGGCTTCCATCTGCGCCTGCTGTTCGTCCTGCTTTTTCTGTGTTCTTTTGCCGATAAAGTACAGTGCCAGGAAAACGGCAGCTGTAATTGCGGCGATGATGATCAATACGACCCACCATGGCATAATTCAACTTCCTCCTTTATTTATCCGGAATATGGTCTTTCCGGCATCCTATCTGTTCAATAATAGCATTTGCAGACGTCAAAAGCAACGCTTTTCGGCTCTTTTGCTTGATGAACAGGCCGTTTTGCGGTATCATTAGCCGGTAGGTTGGGAAAGTACGAAATGGAGAGAAATATGCCTGACGATAAAGACTTACAGAGAAAAAAAGATACCGACGGCGATCCGAATCCCGAACCGGCATTCGAACCGGCATCTGATTTGGTATCCGATACAACCGGATCGTCCGCGGAAACAGCGGGATCGGAATCTGCCGTTGAGGAAGAACGGGCAGAACGGATTCGCCGCATCAGACGCCGCAAGGAGCTGCAGAGACAGCGCAGGAAGAGACAGCGGATCATCCGGCTGGCAAAAGCGGGCGTCGTCGTTGTCGCCGCGATCCTGGCGATCATCGGTATTTCGGCCGTTGTGAAGAAGGTGGCTTCCGATAAAGCTGCGGCGAAGAGCGCCGAGGCGGCGGAAGAGAGCGGACCGCTCGATACCTATTCGGCGTCAGAGGTACTGCACCTGTCGTTCCCGGTCCTTCAGACCGAGGATCTGGCGGCGGCACAGGCCTCGGAGGATACTTCGGATGATGCGGATGACGAAGACGGCGAAGACAGCGGGGACGGAGAAGCCGCGCCTGCCTACGATCCGAATACGGTCCCGCTTCACGTGGCGCAGTTCAATCAGATCCTGCAGGATCTGTATGACCGGGACTATGTATTGATCGATCCGCGGTCCGTGGTGACGAGCGAAGAAGGCGTTTTTTCGGCTGCAAAGGTTCAGGTACCGAAGGGCAAGAAACCGTTGATCCTGTCGCAGTATGATGTGAGCTACAATGCCGGCTACAATGATTATCCCGATCAGATGACCAGGGACGGCGCGGGAAATATCACCTGTAATTATTCGATGGCGGACGGCACCGTCAGTCAGGGTGCGGTCGATGTGGTTCCGTGTGTCGAAGCATTTATCAAGGCGCACGCCGATTTTTCCTATAACGGAGCGCGCGGCATTATCGGTGTGACGGGGTACCGCGGCCTTCTGGGATGGAACATCGTTCGTTCGGAGGATGCGATCAGCACGGTCGCCGGCACGGATGCACCGCAGGTCGACAAAGACGCGGATCTGCAGAACAGCAAGGATCAGGTCTCCGCGGTGATCGCGGCTGCCCGTTCGACCGGCTGGATCATTGCCGCGAACGGTTATGATCTGATCAGTTACGGCAGTGAGGCCGACCTGGTCGAGAAGGATGCCGATCAGTGGGAGAGCGTGATCGGAGAGATCGTCGGAGAGACCGACATGCTCCTTCTGCCTCTCGATGCGGACATCGGACCGTGGAGCGGTTACGATGAGGAAAACGAGAAGTATACCTATCTGAAGGATCTGGGATTCAAATTCTTCTATATGCAGGACAGCGGTTCGGCATATTATTCGCAGATCACCGGCGACTACGTTCGTTCCGGCCTTCATAAGATAAACACGTACAACGATTATACCTATGCGCTTTCGCTGGTCGGCTGAGGAAAAACACAGCGAAGACACAGCGAAAACACAGGGCAGATTCAATAATATATGGAGAATATTAGATAATGAAAAAGAAAATTGTAATCGGAATTCTTTGTGCCGCGCTGGCGGCTTCGATGGCTGCCTGCGGCGGTAAGGATACAGCTTCCTCTTCCGCGGCGGAGTCTGCTGTCACGGAGAGCGGAGCATCATCGACCTCGAATGAAGTTGCGTCAACTTCGGAGGGAACGGCATCCGAACTGACTGAGGAGGAAAAAGCGGTCATGGAGATTCCGGTCGTGGACGGTACGGACTGGAAGCTGGAGGACTGCATTGAACTGGGCGAGTACAAGAATCTGGAACTGACAAAAACTGTACAGGCCGTTTCGGATGATGAGGTCGAAAGCAGCATGAACCAGCAGTTTGTAGCGGAAGAAGTGACCGATGAGAATGCTGCGGTTCAGGACGGCGATACCGTCAATATCGCGTTCGAGGGTAAGAAGGACGGTGTGGCCTTTGATGGAGGCACCAGCGATTCGTACGATCTGGTCATCGGCTCCGGCTCCTTCATCGATGGTTTCGAGGACGGACTGATCGGCATGAAGAAGGGAGAGACGAAAGATCTCAACCTGACCTTCCCGGAAAATTACAGTTCTGCCGATCTTGCCGGACAGGATGTTGTTTTTACCGTAACCATCAATAAGATCTCCCGTCTTCCGGAGATCACCGACGAATATGTAAGCAAATTTACGGACGGCCAGTACAAGACCGTTGACGAATACAGAGAACAGGTTCGTGAAAGCCTCCAGACACAGAATGATTCCGACGCGGAGAACGATCTTGAGGCGCAGGCGTGGAATCTGCTGCAGAAGAACAGCACCTTCAAGGCGCTCCCGCAGCAGTATATCGATGACGGAAAAACGATCTACGAGACCCGCCTGTCCCAGACAGCGACGCAGTACGGTGTGGACGTGGACACCTTCCTGCAGCAGAGCGGCGTCAGCAATGCCCAGTACGAGCAGGACAAGGAACTGTATGCCAGAAGTTCCATCGCGGAACTGTATCTGCTGATCGACGCGCTCGCAAAGGCGGAGAACATCACGGAGGATTCCGATGAGTACCAGACCAAACTGGACGCGGTAGCGGAAGGTGCCGGCTCCAATGCGGATACGCTGATCGCGGCATACGGTGAGGATGCCGTTCGCGAGACCGTTATGATGGGACTTGTAATGGATAAGGTAATCGGCTACGCGAATATTACCGAGGCAGAAGCGGAGAGCACAAATGGCTGAGAAAAGTATGACACCCGAACAGCTCAGGGTAAAATTAGCGGCCGTCCTGGAGAAGGCATCGGAAAGCGGCCGAATCTCCACGGCGGAGGTGAAGGCCTTCTTTGCCGGCGAGGAGCTGAGTGAAGAACAGATGAACCTGGTCTACGATTTCCTGTTGTCAAGGAAGATCGTTGTGGAAGGTTACGTGAAGAAAGAAGAGGAACCGGCTTCCGGCGAGGCAGACGCGGAACCGGCATGGTCCGCGGAGGAACAGCGGTATCTCGACATGTATATGGAGGATCTGAGCGCGATCCGCGAAGAGGCGAGCGGTGAATGGGAGCGTCTGGTC
>JAXJTA010000123.1:0-6663 GCA_036309825.1 Eubacterium sp.
CCCCTCGACAGATCTGCCGTCGGCACCGGTCAGACGCATCTTCGCGGCGTTGCCCTTTCTGCCAAGCAGGCGTGCCCCCGAAACGACCAGTCCGCTTTCGGCAAAAACGGGTGCCTTGTTGCCTTCTCCGTACGGCTGCAGAATATCGAGCTGATGGATCAGTTCCTTTGAAATATAGCCGATCGGCATCTTGATATCGATCAGCTTCTTCGGAACCAGGTCTTCCTCCGTCAAGGTGCTGTTTTCGTTGAGCAGCCTCCGGAATGCCTCCAGATTTTCCTCCGGAAGAGAAATGCCCGCAGCCATCGGATGTCCGCCGAACTTGCTGAGGAGCTCCCTGCATTTACAGAGTTCCTCATACATCGAGTAAGCTTCGATCGAACGGCCCGAACCCTTCAGTCCGTCTGCAGTGCCCGTAAGGACAAAGGTCGGCTTGTAATAGCGCTCCTTCAGATGTCCTGCAATGATCCCGCAGATGCTTTCGTGGCATTCCGGCAGGTAGACAACGAGTACATTATCCTTCCCGATCTCCGTCTCTTCGACCTGCCGTACCGCGTCTTCCTCCCCTTTCGCCGTCATATCCTTGCGGCTCGCGTTGAGTGAGACCAGTTCCGCCGCGATCGGCGCTGCCTCCATGCGCGTTTTTGCCCGCAGCAGCGAAAGTGCGCGGTTCGCCGTATCAAGGCGGCCGCTCGCATTGATACACGGTCCCAGAACAAAGCCGATATGGAAGGTATCCAGCCCGTCCGGATCGAGATTGTTCTGGGAAATAAGCTCCTGAAGTCCGGGATTTTTTGTTTTCCGCAGCCTTGCCAGGCCTTCCCTGACCAGGATCCTGTTTTCATCCCTCAGAGGAACGACATCGCCGACGGTCGCAAAGCCGGCATACTGCAGCAGTTCTTCCTTCTCCGTCTCCGCATCGGGCAGCTTGCACAGATCATACAGATAAGAGATCAGCTTGAAGGCAACGCCCGCACCGCACAGTTCACGAAACGGATAAGTCTCCCCCGGCTGTTTGGCATCGATCACCGCATCCGCCGGCGGCAGGATATATTCTCTCGTCCCGTCTTCCGCCTCTTTGAAGGGGATCTCATGATGATCCGTGACAACGGCCGTCATTCCCAGTTCTCTCGCCAGCGCGATCTGCGCGGAGGCCGCGATTCCGTTATCGCAGGTAAGGATCGTATCGACACCGTCGGCTGCCGCTTCGCGGACCAGATTTTCATTCAGGCCGTAGCCGTCACGGATGCGGTCCGGAATGCGCACGTCGGCATCGGCGCCGAGCTTTGTGAGACCGGTGATCAGAATGTAGGAAGACATCACTCCGTCGATATCATAATCGCCGATCACGCGGATCTTTCTGCCTTCTTTCAGTTTTTCGGAAAGGATGGCGCCGGCTTCCTTCATTCCCTTCAGCAGTCCGGGATCATAGAGATCCCGCACAGTGCCGTAGAGATATTTGCGGATCGCTTCTTCTCCGATAATATCCCTGTTGCGGATCAGCCTCGCAATGACCGGATCGATCCCGAAGGTCTCACCGATCTTGTAAAAATCCGCTTTTTTCGCGGCAATTACCCATTTCTCTTTCATAAAGTAATCCTTTCCCGTACAGAATGGCCTCCGCAGACAATGATGCCCGCGGAGGCCAACGTACAGATCACGCTTCTACTGCGCTCTTCGCAGATCAGTGACGGTTTCTGCCTTTTTTCGGCTTCACGCTGCTGTACTGCGTCTTATCAACTTTTGCTTTTTTACCGTAGGATACGGCTGCGTTCTTCACGCCTTCCGCCGCTGCGGATGTTTTTGCTTCCGCTGCAGCGGCAGCTGCCTCTGCAACGACCTCACCGTCTTCTTTTACGGTGATGTTTTTCTCGTACGGCTTGTCTTCCTTGCCGTTCTTCGTCTTCATGACATACCACAGGGCACCTGTTACAAATACGGATGAGAAGCATCCGGCAACAAGGCCTATGATGATCGGAAGCGCGAATTCACGAACGGACGGTACACCCATCAGGTACAGAACGAAGATCGTAATGAAGGTGGTAATGTTCGAATACAGGCTTCGTGTAAGCGTCTGGGTGATCGCAGTGTTCACGATCAGTCGGTAGCTGCTTCCTCTCATGATCGGCAGATTCTCACGAACACGGTCGAAGATAACGATCGTGGAGTTGAT
Organism: Eubacterium sp.; assembly: GCA_036309825.1. GTDB lineage: Bacteria > Bacillota > Clostridia > Lachnospirales > Lachnospiraceae > Bilifractor. Next base: position 2,174 of record JAXJTA010000123.1, read on the forward strand.
CGAATAGCCGAGGATCGTCAGCATGACCGCGATGAAGGTACTGCCTACCGATGCTCTGAACCATACATAGAACGCTACAACGACCGCAATGTCGTGGATCAGCGCAAGTACTGCACTGGACGCAAAGCGGAAATCACGGAACCGTACGAAGATGTAAAACAGCATGCAGATGACCGCTACAATAACGGCGATGATGGCATTCTGACGCATCTCACCGGAAATAATAGAGGAGATATTCTCGGCCGTGATGAGGCTCTCATCCACATTGGAGAAGTTATCTGCCAGCGCTGCGTTTAATTCATTACGCTTGTCAAGGTTCAGCTCCTGTGTCTTGATTACGACCTGTGTCGTACCGGAGATCTTCTGGAACTGAATATCATTGTTGCCGGTTACTTCCGCAACGACCGGTTCCACTTTCTCGTCGAGATCGGAAAGACTCATCTCTTCACCGAAGTCTACCGTTGTCGCGGTACCGCCGATAAAGTCAAGGCTGTAATTCAGCGGGCTTCCGGATTTCGCGGAGAACACGCCCATGCCGACCGGTACGGAAATGATCAGGATCAGTGCGATCGCGAAACCGATAAATCTCTTGCCGACAAAATCGATCGGCTTGCGCGGCTTGATCTTGCCGTAAAGCTTTAGATCGTGGACACCTACGCCGTAGAACGCGTAGCTGAGCCATCTGGACAGTGCCAGACATGTAAACATGGACAAAATCGTACCGATTGCCAGTGTGGTTGCAAAGCCCTGTACCGAACCTGTTCCGAGAATATACAGAACAGCCGCGGCGATCAGGGTCGTTACGTTTCCGTCGAAGATCGCGGAGAACGCCTTGTGGAAACCGGCATGGAGTGCCTGGTTCAGACTTCTGCCGGCGGCGAGTTCCTCACGGCTTCTCGCGTAAATAATGACATTTGCGTCTACCGCCATACCGATGGTCAGAATAACACCGGCGATACCGGGCAGCGTCAGCGTTACATCGAACGCATTCATGAATCCGAGGAACAGGAATACGAAGTCGATCAGCGCCCATCCGGCTACGAGACCGGAAATACGATATACAAAAATCATGAACGCAATAACGATCAGGATACCGATCAGACCCGCCAGAAGACTCGTCGAGATCGCGTCCTGTCCGAGCTGCGCACCGACTACATTGGAATAGATCTCGTTCTGCTCCAGAGAAAGTGAACCGATACGGATGAAGGATGCCAGCTGCTTTGCTTCCTCGATATCAGCCATGCCGCTGATCTCGGCCTTGCCCTGTGTGATCGCTTCGTTTACCCGCGGCGCGCTGACCACGCTGCCGTCGTAATTGATGGAGATCGTTTTTCCCACATTGGCTGTTGTGGCATCGGCGAACTTCTGCTTGCCCTCTTCGGTCATGGTAAGTTCTACCACGTATTTATGCTCACCGGTCTGCGTATCGGTATACGCATTGCCCTGTGCGTCCGCGATATCGGTACCCTCGAGAACGACATTGCCGCTCTCGTCCGTGAAGGTCAGGGAACCCGGTTTGCCCAGATCCTCGAGGATCTCATTCGCGTCGGTAACTCCCGGGATCTCAACGTTGATACGGTTCAATCCCTGCTGGTATACATTGGCCTCCGTGCTGTACTGTGACACACGCTGCTGCAGCTTGTTGATGGTGTCATCCATATCATCCTGGGAAGGCGTCGCATCGGTTGCTTCATAGGTGATGCTGACACCGCCCGCAAGGTCAAGTCCCAGGCGGATGTTTTTCATGGCACCTGTGTGGTGGCTGCCCCATCCGAACAGAACCGTCCATCCCAGAAGGATCGTGACGATTGCCATGACGAACAGCACAACAATACTCTGTTTCTTCTTCATCTCTCTACCCTCTTGTTAATAGTTTTTTATCCGCAGATCCCGCAGCCTTCTTCGCCGCAGTCCGGATCTGCGATCTTACTGTCCGGCGCCTCATCCGCCAGAGCAGCTTTGATCATGATCGCGCACTCCACACGCTTTCTCTGCATCTCACAACCGATCTTATAGGTGTCGTTGATGCTGCCAGTGAAGTTGTAGGCATTTGCCATGCAGCCGCCGCTGCAATAGAACCGGGAAAAACATTTCGAACAGTCTTCGCGCGAGTAAACATTGGTATGTTTAAACTCCTTCACGATATCCGGACGAACGATTCCGTCATCAACATTTCCGAGAAGAAACTCCTCGTTGCCGACAAACTGATGGCACGGATACAGGTCGCCCCATGGCGTAACCGCCAGATATTCGGTACCGGATCCGCAGCCGGAGAGTCTCTTATATACGCACGGGCCGCCCGTCAGGTCGATCATGAAATGGAAGAAATTGAAACCTCTTCCTTCTTTCTGGCGTTTGATCATCTCTTTCGCGAGAATGTCATACTGTTCCATAATGATCGGAAGGTCTTCCTCACGAAGGGCATAGTCCTCTTCCGGCGGTGCTACGACCGGTTCGATGGAGATCTGCTTGAAGCCCTCATCGGCCATGCTCAGGATATCCTTCGAGAAATCCAGATTATAATGCGTGAAGGTTCCGCGCACATAGTATTTCTCCTGGTTGCGGCTGTCCGCGAACTTCTTGAACTTCGGAATGACAAGGTCATAACTCCCCTGTCCTCCGCGGAACGGACGCATATGATCATGCACTTCTTTTCTTCCGTCTACGGAAAGAACGACGTTAGCCATCTCTTTGTTGCAGAACTCCATGATCTCGTCGTTCAGAAGTACACCGTTAGTTGTCAGGGTGAAACGGAACTTTTTGTTATGGATCTTCTCCTGCTCACGGCCGTACGCTACCAGGTCCTTTACGACCTGCCAGTTCATGGTCGGCTCGCCGCCGAAGAAATCGACTTCGAGGTTATGGCGGTTTCCGGAATTTTTGATCAGGAAATCAAGTGCTTTCCGTCCTACTTCAAAGGACATCAGCGCACGCTTGCCATGATATTCCCCTTCCTCCGCAAAGCAGTACCGGCAGGCAAGGTTGCAGTCATGCGCGATATGCAGGCAGAGTGCCTTAACAACGGTCGGACGATTCTGGAAGGTCTCGATCGCCGGTTTGTATTCATCCTCTGTAAAAAGCATCCCCTGCTTTTTCAGTTCTTCACACTCGCCGTAAACGTTCTCAAGTTCCTTTGCGTCATAACGATCGGAAAGATCCGCGATGACCTCGTTCTTTGACTTCTCCGCCACCATTCCCTCGAGGACATCGTAGGTGATCTCATCGACGATGTGGATGGAGCCGCTGTTTACGTCAAGGCAGATATTATATCCGTTATTCTTATATAAATGTACCAAAAAATCCTCCTCAAAAAAGAGTGTTCCTGCACCTTGCGATACAGGAACACTTCATTTCCATCTTATTAATTTGAATTATTCTGCGTGCTCGCAGGTCTGGTTTCCTACTGTGCAGGAAGTTTTGCATGCAGACTGGCAGGATGTCTGGCACTCGCCGCAGCCGCCTTCTTTTACAGATGCCTGAAGGTTTCTTGTATTTAAAGTCTTGATGTGTTCCATAGTTGTGATCCTCCTGTATTTTCGATCAAAATCATATCGTGAGTATTATAGCATAATGAAATTCGATTTTAAAGCACTTTTTGTACCATGTGAGGCACAGATATGGTATTATTCATGCAGTTAGCACCGATCCGGGAGTCCGCCGCTGCCTTTCTTATGAATTCTTATGAATCAGGGGCGGATATGCAGCCTTCCGCGTCCCGCTCTTACCCGGTGCAGAACTTCAGGAGGTAAATTATGCAGATTGAAAATATTATTGATGAGAACCTCGATCTTGCCGCACAGGCAACAGCGCATGTGAAAAAAGGTGAGGGGCGGCTCTTAAAGGCCGGTGGTCTGTGGATCTATGATAACGAGATCGCGTCCGTCACAGGCGAATATGAAAACGGGGATATTATTTCCATTGAAGATTTTGATGGGTATTTTCTCGGATACGGCTTCATAAACAACGTTTCAAAGATCCGTATCCGCATGCTGTCCCGCAGAAAAGAAGCGAAGGTAACACCCGCGCTTCTGAAAAAGCGTGTCCGTGATGCCTGGGAATACCGCAAGAAGGTCATCGATACGTCAAGCTGCCGCGTGATCTTCGGCGATGCCGATCTTCTGCCCGGCCTGACCGTAGATAAATACGAAGACGTTCTCGTTGTTGAGTCTCTGGCGCTTGGCATCGATCGTCTGAAGGACCTGATCCTTGCCGATCTGACGGAAATATTGAAAGAGGATGGCGTAACCGTTCGCGGGATCTACGAAAGAAGCGATGCCAAGGTCCGCGAAAAAGAGGGTCTTGAGAAGAAAAAAGGCTTCCTCTCCGCGCCCTTCGACACGCTGGTTCCAATCGTTGAGAACGGCATTCACTATATCGTCGATGTCGAAAACGGCCAGAAAACCGGATTCTTCCTGGATCAGAAGGAAAACAGGAAGGCGATCCGCCCGATCTGCCGTAACGCCGATGTTCTCGACTGCTTTACCCATACC
>JAXJTA010000124.1:0-1391 GCA_036309825.1 Eubacterium sp.
AGTACCTCCGCTCTCACCGTCTGGTAAAGAATTTCAAACTGGCGGAATTCGGTGAAGGCGATGCGGGCGTAACAATTGCGAACCTGCGCGAGGAGTGAAAGGAATTCATACATGACTACAAAACAGAAAATCCTGATCGTCGATGACGACAATAACATTGCGGAACTGATTTCCCTTTACCTGACGAAAGAGATGTTTGCCTGCAAGATCGTAAACGACGGCGAAAGCGCACTTGCAGCCGTCCCGGAATTCCATCCCAATCTGATCCTGCTTGATCTGATGCTGCCCGGCATGGACGGGTACGAGGTCTGCCGCACGATCCGTCATACCTCGAATATTCCGATCATCATGCTCTCCGCCAAGGGCGAGGTCTTCGATAAGGTGCTCGGCCTGGAACTCGGTGCCGATGATTACATGATAAAACCCTTTGACTCCAAGGAGCTGGTTGCCCGGGTCAAAGCCGTACTCCGCCGGTTCCAGCCGGTCCAGGCCGCGCCGGAGGAAAGTGACAAGCCGAAGGCAAAGATCGTCGAGTATCCGGATCTCCTGATCAATCTGACGAACTATTCTGTTCTTTACAAGGGACAGACGGTCGATATGCCGCCGAAGGAACTGGAACTGCTCTACTTCCTGGCCGCCTCCCCCAATCAGGTCTTTACCCGCGAACAGCTCCTTGATCACATCTGGGGCTACGAGTATGTGGGCGATACCCGCACCGTCGACGTTCATATCAAGCGTCTGCGCGAGAAGATCCACGACAATGCCTCCTGGTCCATTGCGACCGTCTGGGGAATCGGTTATAAATTCGAGGTCAAGAACTGACCGGATAGCTTATTTAGCGTGAAAAAAGTTACGGAGATACGAATGCCATGCGCTTTAAACTGCTGTACAAATTCATACTGATCTATATCGCTCTCGGCATCGGCAGTTTTATCCTCCTGTCGACACTCGGCTCCCGCATGATCGAGCACCGTCTGGTAAAAACGGAAAGTCTCCGGCTCTACCAGGAAGCGTCCACGATCGCGGAGGACAAGAAGCTTCTGCGAAGTGTCGGCGATGAAGAGAATCTGCAGAACCTGCATGATGCTCTCTCCGCTGTATCGACCTTCCAGGGCTGTGATATCTGGCTCATCAATCCGACCGGTACGATCTATCTGAATACAGCCAAAAGCTCGTCGGACACAGATCCGGAAGCGCTGAAGGACTTTGATCCTCTGGCTCTCGGCAGCAGGTATTACTCTGTCGGTACGTTTTTCGATCATTACAAGTCGAAGCACCTCAGTGTCATGGTTCCGATCACCTCGAATCTGACGATCCGGGGTTATGTCGCGATCCACATGCCGATGACCGAGATCTACCGGCTCCGTGAAGATCTTCTCGGCGTTGCGCAC
>JAXJTA010000125.1:0-1847 GCA_036309825.1 Eubacterium sp.
GATTAACGCTGACGTTGCGTCCGACATAGCGCTGAACGACACCGGTAACGACATCGTGTTCTTTCTCAAAGTACTGATTGAAGAGAGATTTTCTCTCCTCCTCGCGGATCTTCTGAAGAATGACATTCTTCGCGTTCTGGGTGGCGATGCGGCCGAATCCCTTGGATTCGATCTCCTGATTGACGATATCGCCCACTTCGTAGGAGCCGCCGAACTTCAGCGCCTCTGTAAGGCTCATCTCGGTCGCCGGATCTTCCACTTCCTCAACGACGGTCTTTGCCGCCACGATGTGATGTTCGCCCGTCTCCGGATCGATCGTAACGGTTACGTTGTCGGCTTTGCCGTACTGGTTCTTGTATGCCTGAAGAAGTGACTGCTGAATCGCCTCAAGCAGAACGGTCTTCGGAATATTTTTCTCTTTCTCGAGGATGTTGAGGGCCTCGATCAGCTCTCTCTGGTCTTCTAATGTCTGGTCTTTCTTACCTGTTTTTTTCATTTTTCCTCCTGCTGTTTATCCGGTTTTCTTCCGGTTAGAAATCAAAAGCCATACGGATCAGCGCGATATTACTTCTCTCGAAGACCTGATCGGCACCGTTATCGTCGGTGATCGTGACAGTTTCCTTGTTCCAGTCCTTCAGTACTCCGTAAAATTCCTTTTCCCTGTTTATCGACCGGAAAGTCCGGATCTCCAGACGCTGTCCTTTCGCGCGCACATAGTCGCGCTCCTTCTTCAACGGACGTCCGAGTCCCGGCGAACTGACCTCGAGGATGTAAGAATCTTCAATAAAATCTTCTTCATCCAGCTTCTCACCAAATGCGCGGCTTATCACCTCGCAGTCGTCCACATTGATACCGCCCTCCTTGTCGCAATACGCGCGCAGGTACCAGGTACCGGCTTCCCGCACGTATTCCACGTCGACAAGCTCAAAGTTCAGTTCATCCAGGATCGGCTGCAGCAGGCTTTCCGCTCTCTGTTCGATCGCATCGCTTCTGCTCATTCACATACTCCTTTGGCACAAATAAAAGTGGGCTTTTTTCAAAGCCCACTTCCACTCTGGTTTATCAATTAACAGTAACACTGTACCACCGGCTATACGCAAATGCAAGTAAAATCCGCATTTTTAGCGGTTTCTGCCAGTTTTTTTATTCTTTTTCCCCGTTTTTTGACTCCGGGATAATATGTACATCCATCTGATTAAACGGAATCTCGATTCCGGCTTCATCAAAGGCGAGTTTGATCCGCTCGTTCATCTCCCAGCTGATGATCCGGTACTGATCGGCCCGCACCATGCCGGAGCATCCGAGAACAACACCGCTGTCTGCCAGCTCATCGACAAAAACGGTCTGAAGCCGCAGATATCTCTTGTCCTCATGGATCAGCCGGCCAAGGATCTCCTTCGCGAGATGAAGATCGGCGCTGTAGGCGATCGTTACTCTGTTTATCAGCTTTCTCTGCTCTCCTTCGGCATACCGGGTCACCTGATGATTCGTCAATTCCGAATTGGGGATCGATACAAATTCGTTATCGACCGTACGAAGCGTCGTATAGTACATCTCGATCTTTGTCACCGTTCCCTCCGCAGTCGAATTCGGAACTACGATGTAGTCGCCGATCCGGAACGGACGCAGGACAAGGAGCAGGATGCCTCCTGCAAAGTTGGAAAGTGTTCCCTGCATAGCCAGAGAGATGCCGACGCCCGCGGATGCGATCAGAGCGGCAATCGAGGAAGCCTTGACAATATCAAGCATCTGCACGATCTCCACGACCATAAAGATGATGACCGCATATTTGATCAGCGAGATCGTAAAGATACGGATCGCGGGATCCACGTTGCGCTTCTCCATCC
>JAXJTA010000126.1:0-4901 GCA_036309825.1 Eubacterium sp.
AATACGAATCAAGAAGATTTCCGATTCATCCAATTCCTAAAAGCAACACTTTTCCCGAGATCATACATCGATCGCCGTCAAATTTCTTTCATTTCGATGCCCGGCATATCTTCCCGGCGCGGGGCGACAACAAATTCCCCTAAATCTTGCTTTTTTGTTGTCCCACCAGGGCTTCCCGGCGCAGGACGACAACAAATTCCCCTGAATCTTGTTTTTTTGTTGTTCCGCCGTCGAAAAAAGATATACCCCCCACACACAAGATATACCCCCACAAGTCCTTGAAATACTGGGCTTGTGGGGGGTAATCGTTTTATTTTATAACTCGGTTATTACCAACACGTTTTGTCCTATAACTCCTAATTTATAAAAAAGTCCCCTTGGATGGACAACGTGTTCTTTTTGGCGTTGTCTGTCTAAGGGGACTTTGTTTATCAGCTTCGGTTTTCTGCGAGTTCGATCAGTTGGAGAAGGCTGCTTACTTCCGCGCCTTCGTGATATGCCAGCCCATATCGATAGCGGATCGGCTGCGAGGGATGCGAGGCATTGAAGATGTCGATCTGCGCGTCGACTTCCCGGAGAAAGCTGTCGATCGCGGATGCGCCGCCGTTGTCGAAGACGGCCAGCAGTGCATCGCGGCCGCGGACACCTAGAAGGCATTTGCCGGCTGCACAGCCGGAGAGGATGCCGTAGAAGTCTGCGAGAGAAGCGGAAGATCGACGGTCCGCATCGGTTGTGAGTTTGAGTGAGAGAGCCGCCGTATCGTCCGGAAGAGCTCCCGTGAGGCTCGTCGCGATCCGGTCATCAAGGGATGCCGCCTGCCTGGACTCATCCGGCGGGGTATCTTCTACGGCTTCGTTGATCTTCTCCTGATAGCGGCCGTAGATGCCGAAATCGAGGAAGAGAAAGATAAAACTCAGAGCAAACAGCCCCCACAGCAGGATGTTGTACTGGCGAAGCAGGAAGCACGCCACGGCCGCAGCCGCAAGGAAGATCAGCTGCAGGGACTTGAATCGAATATATTTTTTCATGAAAATTACTCCCTTTCTGACTGCATTTCACTGCATATCATTCTATATTACTCCACATTACCGCTTACTGTGGCCGTCGGAATCTTCCTCGTCGGAATCCTTCATCGCAGGCGCAGGTTCTTCAGCATCGTCCGATCCTTCAGCCGGGAAATCATCGTCCGGCCTCGCACTGCCGTCAGCCTCATCATCCGGCCTCGCGCTGCCGACGGTCTCATCGTCCGGGCGGGGAACGGCGCGGCCGCGGACGTTTTTCGCAACGAGCGTCATTGCGTAGACGATGACCGGCACAACGATGGTGCAGAATACGGCGCTCATCAGGAGTCCCTTCGCGTAAGGACTTTTCATCAGCGCGAAGACCATCGTCGATGCATAGAGCGCAAGAAGCAGGATGATGCCGATCAGAGCAATGATGCGGCGTAATTTATCATTTTTCATTGAGAGCCTCCGTAAGTAAAATACCTGTCTAAAAAATGATACTTGATTCGGGGAAAAACGGCAAGGTTTAATAAAAACTTTAGAGGAGTTCAATTGCAAAAGGGGCTTTCATGCGATAAAGTATATACAATTGAAACATTTCGGAGGAAAGCCATATGAATAATAAATTTAGAGATCGGCTGATCCGCTTCATGCAGGGGCGTTACGGCGTGGACGAATTTGAAAAAGTCCTGTACTGGATCGCGATGGCGTTTCTGATCGCATCCCTGATCGTGAAGAGCCCGATCCTGCAGATCGCGGTCCTCGGCCTTTTTGCCTATACGATCTATCGGATCATTTCGAAAAACATCGAGGCCAGACGGGCGGAAAACCGCTGGTATCTGGGTGTCAGAGAGAAGATCGTCTACTTCTTCCAGGGCGGGATCAAGCAGGCATCGGACAAGGAACATGTTTATTTTCGCTGCCCGAAATGCCGCCAGATGGTGCGTGTGCCGCGCGGCCACGGAAGGGTGGAGATCCGATGCCCCAAGTGCCGTCACAAATTTATCCGCGAGACCGATCGCTGAGGCGGATCATGAGGCGAACCCGCGAGACCGGTCACGGAGATCGATCACGGTGCGGATCGCGAAACCCGGCCACACTGAGGCGGATGTTTGCAAGGAGACAGGATGTTCGGATATATTACCATTGACAGAGGAGAACTGAAGGGGAAGGATTATGACAAATACCGCGCGTATTACTGCGGTGTCTGCCAGGATCTGAAAGCCTCCTGCGGGCAGGCCGCCCGCGCGACGCTCACTTATGATTGTACCTTTCTCGCGATTCTTCTGACGGGGCTCTATGAAGAGGGCCTCGACCGGTCCGAGACGCGGTGCATACTGCATCCCGGCCGGAAGCTGCCCGTCATTCGAAATAAATTCACGGCCTACGCCGCGGATATGAATCTGCTGCTGGTCCGCCAGAATCTGCTGGATGACTGGCTTGATGACAGAAACCTGCGGTCACTGGCCGCCGCGAAAGCACTGGAGAAGCCTTACCGCCGGACAGCGGCGCGGTATCCGCGGCAGAACGCGGCGATCGAAGAGTATCTGGTGAAGCTGCATGAGGCGGAAAAACGAGGCGAGAGGTCGCTCGATTACTGCTCGGGCCTCACCGGTGAGCTGATGGCGGAGATCTTCGCTTATACCGAGGATATGTGGCAGAAGGATCTTCGTCGGATCGGCTTCTGGCTCGGCAAATTCATCTATCTGATGGATGCCTGGGATGATGTGGAGAAGGATAAAAAGAGCGGAAATTACAATCCCTTTGTTTTTCTCCCGGAAAGCGGGCATTTCGACGATGAGGCGGGGGCAGTTCTGACCATGATGGCATCCGAGGCGGCGAGAGCCTTCGAGCGCCTGCCGATCCTCGAAAATGTGGACATACTGCGCAATATATTGTATTCTGGAATATGGACAAATTATCGAAAGAAGCGCGCTGAAAAGGCCGGAAAGGCAGCAGAGGCGGCTTCGGATTCCCCGGCGGCTGAACCGGAGAAGAAACAGGAGTAAGATGCGAGATCCTTACAAGATCCTCGGCGTATCCCCGGATGCTTCGGATGAAGAGATCAAGAAAGCATACAGGACGCTGAGCAGAAAATATCACCCCGACGCGAATATCAACAATCCGCACAAGGAACAGGCGGAGGAGATGTTCAAGATCGTGCAGCAGGCGTATCAGCAGATCCAGGATGAGCGCGAACACGGCACGGGCGCGGGACAGAATGAAAGTAACGGCGGCTACGGCGATTTCGGCAGTTTCGGCGGTTTTGGCGGCTTCGGAGATTACGGAAGCTTCGGCGGGTATTCCCGCGGCAATGAGCGCTCGGAAGAAAACCCGCGGATGCAGGCAGCCGCCAATTATATTAACTCGGGACATTTCACGGAGGCAATGCATGTGCTGAACGATATCCCGGAGCGAAGCGGTGAATGGTATTACCTGCACGCGATCGCCAATGCCGGTCTCGGCAATAATGTGGAAGCGCAGAGCGACGCCAAACAGGCTGTGGAGCTGGAACCCGAGAATGAGCAGTTTTTGCTTCTGCATCAGCGCCTTGCCAGCGGCGGCGACTGGTACAGCACGATGGGCCAGGGCTACGGTTACAATATGTGCGGCACGGGAAACGCAAGCGCCGCATCCTGCTGTCTGGGGCTGGCTGCCTGCATGAGCTGCTGCTGTTGCCCGTACGGCGGCTTTTTCTGTTGTTGAATGATACAAACCGGAGGGAATTATGGAAGAAAAACTTTGGGTCACACAATATATTCACGAACTGGACCGCGAGAAGAGAAAAGAGATCCTCGACGCGGCAATTGAGGCAGAGGGGCTTTCTCCGGAAAATGAGCTGCGCAGAAAACTCTATGAGGCGCGTTATGCCTCTTCGTCAAACGGCGATGTGGATTACTTCATCCGCGGCTGGCTGGGCATGTTCTATCTGCACGGATCCGGCAAGGGACTCTTCGCGAAGAAGAAACTGGAGCGGGAGATCAATTCCGTCAAATCCGATTGGAAGGTGGCACTTGCCGAGGAGTACGGGGAGACGGGAAGAACGGTCCTGTATCAGGAGCTTGTAAATATGACCTGTCTCTACATTTCGCTTTGTCAGAAGGATAAAGCCTACGGCTCGGTCCTTCTCGGAATCGGCCGTATGAAACCGGAATCGCTTGCGGCGAAGATCGCTACGGATGTCTATCGCATTGCTTACCAGACACCGAAGGATCTGAAGCGCGAGGAGGAATTCGCACTCTTCACGCAGGCGGCAACCGAGGGATTTTCGATCATGTTCCCGAAGGAGGAAGGCCTCCTGACGGATAAAATTAACGGAGGAAAATAATGGCATTTGATCCGGATAACCGCAACTCGAATGAGCCGGGCAATAATAATAACAGACAGCAGGCGCTCTGGATGATCCTGGTATGTCTCCTGATCAGCCTTCTGCTGTTCGGTCTGTTCGGAAATGTATTTAATAACGGAAAAACAAAAGAGATCACCTACAGTGAGTTCGTCACGATGGTGCAGGACAAGGAAGTAAAAGAGGTCGTTCTCGAGGATACAAAGATCCTTATTACGCCGGTGAAGGAACCGCAGGCCGGTGTAAAAACGACCTATTCCGCGACGCTCTTAGGTGACGAGAACAGTCTGACCGAGCTTCTTAAAGACACGGACATCGAATATTCGAAGAAGGCGACCAGCCTGGCCGCGACGATCCTTTCCGCCGTATTGAGCATCGTTCTTCCGATGGTCGTTCTGCTGATCGGCATGCAGATCCTCATGCGCTCGATGGGCAAGGGCGGCATCATGGGTGTCGGCAAGAGCAAGGCAAAAACGTACGTCCAGGCGGATACCGGCGTGACCTTCGCGGATGTGGCCGGTGAAGAAGAGGCGAAGGAGTCTCTCGTGGAG
>JAXJTA010000127.1:0-10084 GCA_036309825.1 Eubacterium sp.
AAAGAAAGGATCCACGATCGGCATTATCGGCGGAACCGGCAGCGGCAAATCGACACTGGTCAATCTGATCCCACGTTTCTATGATGCGACGGAAGGCACCGTGGAGGTGAATGGAGCGGATGTCCGCTCTTATACCGAGGAAGATCTGAACGCCGGGATCGGCGTTGTACCGCAGAAGGCTGTCCTTTTCAAGGGAACGGTCCGCGATAACCTGCGGTGGGGCAACGAAAATGCCACCGACGAGGAATTGTGGGAGGCGCTTCGCACCGCGCAGGCCGCCGATGTCGTAAAAGGTAAGGACGGTGAGCTGGATTTCGAACTGGAGCAGAACGGAAGAAATCTCTCGGGCGGTCAGAAACAGCGGTTGACGATTGCGCGTGCTCTTGTGAAGAAGCCGGAGATCCTGATCATGGATGACAGCGCAAGTGCACTGGATTTCGCGACGGATGCGGCTCTTCGTCAGGCAGTCAAAAATCTGGACGGCAGCATGACAGTCTTTATCGTATCCCAGAGAACCTCCAGTATCCGCAGCGCGGATCAGATCCTCGTTCTTGATGACGGAAATCTTGTGGGAAAGGGAACACACAGGGAACTGATGGCAGATTGCGAAGTGTATCGTGAGATCTATTATTCCCAGTTCCCGGAGGAACGCCCGGCGAACGGAAAGGAGGCAGACCATGAATGATATTTTCATGAAAGGCGATAAAGCGGATGGCGGAAAAACCTTCGCGAAGGTTCTGAAATATATTGGCAGGTACCGCGTCCTTCTCTTTCTGAGTGTGGCACTGGCGGCAATTTCCGTCGTCCTCACCCTGTATGCACCGATCCTTTTCGGTGATGCGATCGATGAGATCACAGAGAAGGGGGTCAATTTTGAACTTGTGAAATATTATCTGGTTCGTGTCCTGGTGGTGATCGTATTGACATCGATCGCGACCTGGCTGATGAATATCATCAATAACCGCCTGACCTATCGTGTTGTGCAGGATATCCGCGCGAAGGCGATCCGGCAGATACAGGTGCTGCCTCTGTCGTATCTCGACGCGCACAGCACGGGAGATATCGTCGGCCGGATGATCGCGGATGTGGATCAGCTCTCGGACGGCCTGCTGCTCGGCTTCACACAGCTCTTTTCCGGTTTGATCACGATCGTTGTAACACTGATCTTCATGTTTCAGAAGAGTGTGCTGATCACGGTGCTGGTCATCGTATTGACGCCGGTCAGCTTCCTGGTGGCGCGTTTTATCGCGACAAGATCCTACAAGATGTTTCGGAAGCAGACGGAAACACGCGGCGAGCAGACAGCTCTGATCGAGGAGATGGTCGGGAATGAGAAGGTCGTAAAAGCTTTCGGATACGGCCGGAAAGCATCGGCGCGCTTTGACGTGATCAATAAAGAACTGCAGGAGTACAGCCAGAAGGCAACGTTTTTCTCCAGCCTGACGAATCCCTGCACGCGCGCGGTCAACAGTGTGATCTACGCAGTCGTCGCACTGGTGGGCGCCTTCCTTATTATCGGAGGCGGACTCACAGTCGGCGGACTTACCGTTCTCTTATCCTACGCAAATCAATATATGAAGCCATTCAACGATATCAGCAGCGTCGTGACCGAGCTGCAGAACGCTCTCGCTTGCGCGGCGCGTGTCTTCGCGCTGATCGAGGAAAAACCGCAGAGCGCGGAGCCGGCGGAAGAACTGCAGACGGCAGAGGGAACCGTTGATATCGAAGACGTCTGCTTCCGCTACGAGGAGGATAAGCCGCTCATTGAGCATTTCAATCTGCATGCCGAGCCTGGTACGAAGATCGCGATCGTCGGGCCCACAGGCTGCGGCAAGACAACGTTCATCAACCTGTTAATGCGCTTCTATGACGCGAACAGCGGCAGGATCCGTGTGGACGGCACCGATATTTACGGCGTAACCCGCCATTCGCTGCGCCGGAATTTCGGCATGGTTCTGCAGGAGACCTGGCTGAAAAACGGAACGGTCCGCGAGAATATCGCGATCGGCAGGGAGGACGCAACGGAAGAGGAGATCATCCGCGCGGCCAAGGAGGCTCACAGCTGGGAATTCATCCGTCGTATGCCGGAGGGGCTGGACACGATCATTACCGATGACAGTATGAGCCAGGGGCAGAAACAGCTTCTGTGCATCACGCGTGTCATGCTCTGCCTGCCGCCGATGCTGATCCTCGACGAGGCAACATCGAGCATCGATACCCGCACCGAGGTCAGGATCCAGGAAGCCTTCGCGAAGCTGATGAAGGGAAGAACAAGCTTCATTGTGGCGCACCGTCTGTCAACGATTCGTGATGCGGACCTGATCCTGGTCATGAAGGACGGAAAAATCATCGAGCAGGGAACGCATGAATCGCTTCTGGCAGCAGGAGGGTTCTATACAAACCTCTACAACTCCCAGTTCGCGGGACAGAAGGAGAGCACCCGTTGATTATGACGAAAAAAATAAACTTGTAACAATTTGTAACAAATGAAAAGCCGGCTATTGTGCCGGCTTTTCCTTTATTGACGCGGTTTTTGTGGGATTGAGCGTAGAAAATCACAAAGTTTTCACAGATTGTTTACAACTTTTGGGGTTGCAATCGGCAGAGCTTTGTGATAGATTTAAATAAAAGTTACAGAAATATTAAATTATTTGCAGCCCAGGGGATCTGCTATGTAACTGCAGAGGGGCTATAAATAATTATTTTGGAGGTTATTGATTTGAAAAGAAGGGTAAAACACATCTTAACGGCGGGAGTTGCACTTTCTCTGATCGTTGCTCAGGCAACTCCGGTAAGCGCGGACACAGCAAGCGATCTCAGCGATGCACAGGCACAGAAGGAAGCTACATCTGCTGAATACGAAGCACTGCAGAGTTCTATTTCGGATCTTGAGTCTCAGAAGCAGGGAGTTCTGGGTCAGGTAGATTCACTGGAAGAGCAGCTGATCGTTTCCATCGCATCGATCCAGTCTCTGGATACCCGTATTCAGGAACAGGGCGTGAAGCTCCAGCAGACAGGGGAACAGCTGGCGCAGGCACAGGAGGATCAGGAAGTACAGTATGACGCAATGAAGGCAAGAATCACCTACCTTTATGAGAACGGCGGAGATAACGGCTGGGCGTCAATGCTTCTTTCCGATGAAAACTTATCGGACGTACTCGACAGAGCGCAGTCCACACAGCAGCTTTACGACTATGATCGTGACCAGCTGCAGTTATATATGGATTCCGTTCAGCAGGTTACCGACCTGCAGGCACAGCAGCTGAATGAGCAGTCACAGCTCGAGACCATGAAGTCAGAGCAGGTTGCGAACCAGCAGAACCTCGAGACCTTAAAGGCAGAGGCGATGGCACAGTATGATGATTATGAAGCACGAATCGCTTCGGCGGAAGCATCCGCAAGTGAATATCTGGCGCTGATCGAGCAGCAGAATGCGCAGATCTCACAGCTGCAGGAACAGCAGGCAGCGGAACAGGCTGCGGCAGAACAGGCAGCAGCAGAACAGGCAGCTGCGGAACAGGCAGCCGCGGAGCAGGCAGCTGCACAGACAGCAAGCGCAGCGGCATCCGTACCGACCTATGAGGATAACAGCTACAGCGAGCCGGTATATGAAGAGACTTATGATGACGGCGGAAGCTCTTATGAAGAGCCGGCTGCATCGAGCAACAGTGCTCCGGCACCGTCCGATACGTCCGGTACCGCGCAGGCAGTTGCAAACTACGCTTGCAGCTTCATCGGTGTAATTCCTTACATCTGGGGCGGCACAAGCCTTACCACCGGTGCCGACTGCTCCGGTTTCGTACAGGCATGCTACAGAGCATTCGGTTACAGCATCAGCAGAACGACTTATACACAGATGTATGACGGCATCGGCGTATCCTACTCCGAGGCACAGCCGGGCGACCTGATCCTTTACGATGGTCACGTAGGAATGTACATCGGCGGCGGCCAGATGGTCAATGCGGCATCTCCTTCCGAGGGTATCCGTATCACCAACTGCAGCTACGCTCCGATCATCGCTGTTAGAAGAATCATCTACTAATAAGAATTTTACAGAAGCAACTTTCAAGGGCCGCGGCAAATGCCGCGGTTCTTATTTTGACGAAATAGCCCGCCCATGCAGGATCGTGCCGGTGTAAAGAAATTCGGGATTGAGCCGCTCATAATAATAAGGTATGATAATACTGTCAATTTTTAAGAGAGGTGGGGCACTATGAAAACCTTTAAAGAAATGAAGAAAGGCGCGAAGCAGACGCTGAAGAAGCATTATCTGCTGGCCGTTTTTCTCGTACTCATCATTACGTTTCTCGGCGCGACGAAACCGGTGTCGAGAATCATGACGGAATCACTGATCGAGCCGTTTAAGCCGAATAACAGCCAGTCCTTCAGCCTTCTGCTTCAGCAGACGAACGGAAGTCCGTCGACGGCTGTTCTGGATGATATGGTCGCGGGCAATTTCGAGGCGGGGCAGGAGATCGCGGACGCATACAAAGAAGCCAGGATGACCGGCGTTGCGGAGAATGGATTTGGCGGAAACCGCGGCATTGCGTCGGAGGTTCTTGCGACCTTCGGTTCCGGCGCTGTCATGCTGAATCTGGCGAAAGCAGTCAGCGGTCTGTTGGGAAGCAATTCGACCGGCGCCGCTGTTGTGCTGATCGGATCGGTTCTCGTCAGTCTGCTCGTCTTCATTTTTATCCAGAATATTCTGGAGCCGCTTGTCGCCAGAATGCTGATGGAGGCACGTACATACAAAAACGTACCGCTCACGCATATCTTCCATCCGTTTGCGGTTGGCCGCTGGTTCCGCATGGCCATGGTCATGCTGGTAAAATCGATCTTCCTGGGACTCTGGTCACTGACGATCATCGGCGGCATCATTAAGTTTTTCTCCTATGCGATGGTGCCGTACATCACCGCGGAGAACCCGAATGTGAAGCCGCTGGAAGCGATCACGCTTTCCCGGCGCATGATGAAAGGACACAAGTGGAAACTTTTCCTCTTCTATCTGTCCTACATCGGCTGGTTCCTCCTGGGAATCCTTACCTTCGGACTTCTGAACTACTTCTTCGTGGATCCGTACATCCGTCTGGGTGGCGTGGAATTCTACGAGGAGGTCAGAAGACAGGCGATCGAGAATAAGATCCAGGGCTATGAGCTCCTGAATGACGAGTATCTGCATGAGATTCCGAAGCATCGCGTGCTCAACGACAACTACCTCGATACCGCGTACGAGGCGAAGGATCTCGAAGGCCGCGACCTGAAGCTGAAGGGTGTGCAGGGATTCCTCGCGAAGGCTTTTGGAATCTGGATCGGTTCGACACAGAAGCAGAGGGAGTATCAGGACTATATTATTGAGAAAAAAGGTCTGGAAGAGGATACCGATGCCATGAACGGCCTCACTTATCCGAACCGCCTGAATCCGCTGTATACACCGGTTGCCAAAAGGGTGAATCGGAGACTGAACTGGACACGTGTCTATTCCGTATGGTCACTGATCACTATGTTCATCCTGTTCAGCTTTATCGGCTGGGTATGGGAAGTATCCCTGATCATGGTAGAGTATCATGTATTCGCAAACCGCGGCGCGCTTCACGGACCGTGGCTTCCGATCTACGGTATTGGCGGCATTCTGATCGTGATCGTGCTGAGCTACCTGAAGAAAAATCCGGTAGCGGAATTCGTTACCGCCATTGCGCTGGCGGGCAGCGTCGAATATTCCATCGCGAAATACCTTGAGGATGTCAATCACATTCGTTACTGGAACTATAAGGGCAACTTCCTGAATCTGGACGGACGAATCTGCTTCGAGGGGCTTCTGGTCTTCGGTATCATGGGCATGGTCATCGTCTATCTGATCGCGCCGATGATCGACGATATTCTGACACTGATCCCGGCACGGATCCTTATGGTGGTCGCGCTCGTTCTGTTCGGCTGCTACATGGGGGATAACTTCTATTCCAGCGCGAATCCGAATGTCGGAAGCGGCGTATCCGAAGATCTGGCGATCGGCGGCTGGCCGACGACGCTGGGCTTTGAGGATAAACTGGACATGCCTGCGGAAGAAGAGACCGAGATCCGTGAGAATATCGCTGATGTTCAGACGCTGCAGACCGTCGGTATCTATATTAACAATATCGCGCTTCTGGATGAGGCAAGAGAGGACGGAATCGTAGACGCGATCGAGGAAGGCCGCTTCGATGAGATCAGCGACTCCGAAGAAGTCATGGAACTTCGCACACAGATCGCCAGCGGCGTCGTAGCGGAAGAATAAATGTGTCGCAAAGAGGGATGCCCGACAGGCATCCCTCTCGTCATATCTGAAAAGCAAAGCACAGATTCGAAATTAGCTGTATGAATAAAAAACAGCAGGACTACCAACGCAAAGACGCTCTCGCTCTACTCAGACTCGCAGCGGCACGTAATGCGCCAAAAGACGGCGCATAAGTGCCGGCGGCTGAGTAAGCTTTGCTTATGGTGAGTCCTGCTATTGTTTTTTTACGCCGGTTGCAATGAATATCGCGACGTATGCCGCCCGGCATCCCTCTTACAGGTAATCCTTGAACGTATCGGTGATCAGGAAGTCGTACTCGTTCCACGGGTCGGTCTGCTGCAGCTCCTCCGGCATACTGTCGGCGATGGTGCGGTAGTACCAGTAGTGCTCCATCGGGTCCTTCTGATTGAAGTGTTCCCAGAGTTTATCGCCGAGAACCAGGTAGGAGCGGTGAAAGGAACGAATATTGGAGAGCTTGTCGCCGAGCCACAGAATTTTTACGGCGATGTCGTCGGATGCCTGCATCCGGGCGATCGATTCCTCCTTGCGGATGCGCCAGGTCTCGGCCGCCGGGCGGTCACGCATCTTGTCCTCGGACTCATCGGCTACGAGCTCCGCGACGCGCTCGCCGAATAGTTCGGTGATCTCCTCGATCGTGGCATCGGTATCTTCGACGGTGTCGTGAAGCACGGCAGCAGCCTGGATCTCACGGTCGTCGGTGAGCGTCGCCACGATGGCGGCATCCTCAAGCGGGTGGAAGATATAGGGTGTATTGCTCGTTTTTCGAAGAGCGCCGCTGTGGGCCTTCACGGCAAAAATAATCGCTTTATCGACAATATCCATTGAAAAAATCTCCTCTCCGGTTAAAAACATGGAAAATACGAGGAACGCCGCTGCGGTGAGAAATGCGCCTGCGCTGACGTTCGCTGTGGGAATACTATACCATAGTAGGAATACGAATACGACACCTTTTCTTGATTAGTTTCGTGTTAAATACAATTCAACCAAAGGACTATGTTTTTTCAGTTGACATATTGTGCAAAAAAACGGAAGATATAAGTATAGATTTTGAACATGAGGAGGGCTTCCGCTATGGACCGGCAGTTATTTACGAATGAATCGATTATTTCCTGGCTTCAGTATTTTGCCAGAAATACCAGCGTGGATCTTGAGCGTGTGAAGATGCTCGATATTACCAGAAAGAACAAGAACGTCATCCCGACCGTTGAGTCGCATCGAGCGACGCTGATCTTCACCGAGGCGGGAGACGCGGATATTTTCTATCGCATGTGGGATGCCGGACTGGGTGATTGTGATGTCTGGTACAACGAGGGATCCGAGCCGACCGGCGAGATCGAACATGACAAGCTCGCGGATATGATCGACCGGGGCATCAATGCTTCTGCCGGTATGCTGATCTTCAATCCCCATGCACGCAATACCTACAAGATCGGCATGGATAACGAGAATTTCCGCCGCGGATCCGTTCACTATGTGGGAAGTGAGATCCGCTCGGTGATCATGAACAAGATGCATGTGGAGATCCAGGATGAGGTCTGCATCATCAGCGGCGAGAGCATTGCCGTGGAGGCTGCCCTGTCGGCCGCGGAAGGCTCCGTGACGGCCGTTGAGTACAGTTCCGCGGACCGTACGACCATGGAGGAGAATATTGAGCATTTCGGCCTCAGCAACGTCCGCGTGATCGATCATGTGGATGCGGATACGATGAAGGACTGTCCGGTACCGTCTCTCGTATTTATGGTTGCCTCCGCGAGCATGGAGCAGGAACTGGACTATCTGACGAAGATCAATCCGGAAATCGAGATCGTGATCTATACGCTCGACTTCCAGGTTGCGGCCAATATTGATCATGTGCTCGACAAATACAATGTACAGGACAGGGATGTGATCCAGATTTCCGTTTCCCGTCTGAATGGCAAAAACACTTTCGTCGCGCAGCCGGCGCCGTGGATCATCACCGGCAGAGCTGCCCGCAAGTAAGAAATGTCGCGAAAAGCACAGCAGCTGATACTGTAAGGATAAGGGACGGATGCACGATGGACGAGAGAGCAAGGGTATATGCGCAGCTGGTCACGATGATCCGCCGCATGGGCTATCCGGACAGCTTCGGGAGAGCGATCGCCGACGGACTCGGCTCCGAGAAGATGATGACCCGCATGATGGGGTACCTTCGGAGCGCGAAGCCGCAAAGCGCGGAGGAGATCGCCGATGAGATGCTGGCGATCCTGGATGACAGGGATCGCTGGATCAAAAAGAAATCAATGGAGTATTACAACGCCAAATACAACGAGATGCTGTATACCGGACTCGGTGTCGAAGAGGACAGCGGGGAGCCGGATTGAGAAAAGAGGGGCGCCGTTTTTACCGGAAAGGTGAGCGGCGCTCTTTTCTATTTGATAATAAGTGAAAAAGATTCATCTGTAGTATGAAGAAAAATACATATTATCGGTTTACATCGTTCCTCTTCTTGCTATAATGGAATACGTTGAACTTTTATCATCACCAAGATGAATGAAATGAAATAGAGAGGTAACAGACATGAAAGATACACTGGAGATCAGATGGCACGGCCGCGGTGGACAGGGCGCAAAAACAGCTGCGCTGCTCCTGGCTGATGTTGCTTTCAAGAGAGGACTCTACGTGCAGGGCTTCCCGGAATACGGCGCCGAGCGTATGGGCGCGCCGATCACGGCATTCAACCGGCTGAGCAGAAATGAGATCCGCGTTCATTCCAATATTTATCATCCGGACTACGTGGCAGTCGTTGATGAGACACTGCTGCACAGCGTAAACGTGACGGACGGCCTGAAGGAAGAAGGCGCGATCATTGTCAACACGCCGAAGGCACCGGAAGAGATCCGCCCGCTGCTGAAAGGCTATCAGGGCAAGGTATATACGATCGATGCCCGCGCGATCTCCGAGGCAACGCTCGGCAAAAACTTCCCGAACACACCGATGCTGGCTGCCGTTGTAGCCGTTACCCGCGTTATGGAGAAGAACGAGTTCATCGGCGATATGAGAGAGTCGTTCGGCCATAAATTCGCAAAGAAACCGGAAGTTATCGACGGCAACATGAAGGCGCTGGAGATGGCTTATCTGGCTGTTGAGAGGAGATAATCATGCGGACTGATATTACCAAGATCAATGAAAATACACCATGGACCGAGATGCCGGAAGGGTCACATATCTACGCTGCCGGAACTTCGGCGATGTTCAATACCGGTGAGTGGAGAACCAACACTCCCGTTTTTCTCGAGGATAAATGCAAACAGTGTCTGCTCTGCGCTCCTGTCTGCCCGGAGATCAGTATCCCGGTAAAGGACGGAAAGAGACTTGCGTTTGATTACGACCACTGCAAGGGATGCGGAATCTGCGCGAAAGTCTGTCCGTTTGACGCAATTGTAATGAAGGAGGGCATTGAGCCGTGAGTGCAAAAGAAATCAAAGAACGTATGTCGGGCAACGAGGCCGTTGCCTACGCAATCAGACAGGTAGAGCCGGATGTCATGCCGGCATTCCCAATCACACCTTCTACTGAGATCCCGCAGATGGTATCGAACTATATCGCAAACGGCCAGATGGATACCGATTTCATTCCGGTCGAGAGTGAGCATTCCGCCATGTCCGCGGCGATCGGTGCGGAAGCTGTCGGCGCGAGAACAATGACAGCGACCTCATCCGCAGGTCTCGCGCTGATGTGGGAGGAGCTTCTCCTGGCTGCGTCCAACCGTCTGCCGATCGCGCTGACACTGGTAAACAGAACACTGTCCGGTCCGATCAATATCAACTGTGA
>JAXJTA010000128.1:0-8433 GCA_036309825.1 Eubacterium sp.
AGATGGAAGGCGCCGCGATCGCGCAGACAGCATGGCGCAACAAGGTGCCGTTTGTGATCCTTCGCGTGATCTCCGACAAAGCGGATGGCAGCGCAGTTGCGGATGACAATACCTTCACGGCGGATGTTATCCGTCATTCCGTACGTCTGGTAAGAGGTATGCTGCGGAAGATCTGATCGAAGAAAGGAGCGCCTGTGTATTATTGCATTGCCAACCCCTCTGCCCGGTCGGGTAATACAGAGGGAGCGCTTCAACGCCTGGAAGGGGCACTGGGAAAAAATAACATTCCCTACAAGTCCATCCTCACAGAAGGACCGGGGCATGCCCGGCGAATCCTTGAAGAGATCACTGCGCCGGATTTTGACCGCGGACGCATCAAAGATGCCGGTGATACCAAGGATGCTAGAGATGCCAAGGATGCTGGTGATGCCAAGGATGCCGGTGATACCGTCATCGTCATCGGCGGCGACGGAACCATCAATGAGGCTCTTTCCGGGATCCGGGATTTCTCGAAGGTCCGCTTTGCGATCCTTCCTGCCGGATCTTCGAATGATCTGGCGAGGGGACTTGGCCTGCCGGAGGACATCGACGCGATCATTGACCGGATCGTGGAAGGGAATGTAAGGCGCGTGATGGACATCGGACGGCTTCATTATGATCATCGGTCAGAGGCAATGTCCCGGCTTCATTCCGAGAATATTGAAAGGCTCGGAGACACGGCTGTCTTCGGCGTCAGCGCCGGCATCGGCTTTGATGCCGCGGTCTGCGAAGAGGCATTGACGTCTCCGATCAAAAAAAGATTGAACAAGCTGCATCTGGGCAAGCTTTCCTATGGGCTGATCGCCATGAACCAGCTTTTCCGCGCCGGACGTCCGGCAATCAATATCGATTATGTCGATGAGAATGACAAAGAACAGTCGATCCATGTGGAGACAATGTATTTTGCCGCGATCATGAATAATCCTTATGAAGGCGGCGGCTACAAATTCGCGCCGGATGCCGTCAATGATGACGGACTTCTGACTGTCTGTATCATCGGAGAGATGAGCCCTCTGAAGACGCTTGTACACTTTCCGGCTGCGCAGGCGGGGAAGCATTACCCAGTCAAAGGGGTGCATCATTTTCATGCGAAACATCTGACCGCAAGAACGGCAGTTCCGCTCTGGGTCCATACGGACGGCGAAGTTGCCTTCAAATCCGACAGGATCACCGCGGATTGCCTGCCGCAGAAGCTGCAGCTGATCGTGTAGCGGAGAGAAAAGGCATCTACCAATCGAGATACCTATTACAGATGTGACACAAAGCAGCATTCATATAAAAATCTCCGCAGCCGGTTTGGCGTGCGGAGATTTTTGGATTTCAATTTTATTTCCCCTCTTTTGCTTTCCCGCCCGGTGTTTCTCCGTCATCCGGGATGCGGTAAACGGCCAGTACATCACCCAGATCGACGCGATAGCTGGCATTGGGGCGAAGTGTCGTTTTTCCGCGATTCGCGACAAGAACGATCGTATCGTATTTTCCCTGGATTTCGGAGGCAGTGAGCCCGATCCAGCGGGAATCGATATCGACGGTCACGGTCTGCAGGTGAATGTCCGGTGTGGGGTCGGAATTCTGCGCCTTCGTGTAGGACTCCACGAAACCGGCGGAAATGATACCGGTCGGCAGCGCGACGGCACCGACACCGAGAAACGAGATGATGATCGCGAGCACCTTGCCGACGGTTGTGACCGGATAAATGTCACCGTAGCCAACGGTGAGGACGGTCGATACGCTCCACCACAGGCCGGAAAAGGCGTTTCGGAATACACCGGGCTGCGCGGCGTGCTCCACGCTGTACATACCGAGGGACGATGCCATCATCAGCATAAAAATGATAAAGAGCGAGGAGATCAGCTGGTTTTTCTTATCGTAGATGACGGAAGTGATCACGTTGAAGGAATCATAATTCGTATTGATCCGGAACAGGTGGAAGATGCGGACGATCCGCAGCATGCGGAAGGCGATAAAGCCTGTCAGGAAGAAGAACGGAAGGATCGTCAGCAGATCGATCACGCCGTCAAAGGACACGATGAAATGCAGGATCGCCGATCTTTTCGAGAGGGACGGGTAGAGAAAGTCCGCTGTCCAGATGCGGAGCGCATATTCGACGCAGAAGAAGACGAGGGTCAGCGCCTCGATGAGATTGAATAGCGAATGCCATCTCGCCAGTTCTCCGAAGGTCTCCAGAAACATCATCAGAATGTTCGTGATAATGACACAGACCAGGGCGATGTCAAAAACGGTGCTCGGAAGGTCACTGGTATTGCTGATCTGGATGATGTCGAAGATCCGGCGGCGAATTTGATGAAAACGGCGCCTGGTTTCTTTTTTTTGAATCGGGTTGTTCATTTCTTGTATCGCTTCCTGTTTATGTGTTATTGCATGCAAAGTACCCGGCTGCATATGCATCACATGCAACGCATCCGGCTGTGCGTGGACGCATCGTGTGGATACGTGTGCGTTGCATCCAGGCATCCTTCAGTATGCATGTATGTACCATATCTTAATATACACTACCCTTCACTGTCGCTTGCGGTCATCAATGCGGCCAGTTCCTCATCGGTCAGTTTGCGGAATTTTCCTTCCGGAAGATCCGGGTCGAGCGTCAGCGGTCCCATGGACAGACGTTTCAGGTATATGACTTCCTGGTCCCGTGCGGCGAACATGCGCTTGATCTGGTGAAACTTGCCCTCGCGGATCGTGACCAGTGTCTCAGACTCCGCCGAGTTCTCATCGGTACCGGTGATCTCCAGTTTCGCGGGCAATGCCGTCAGTTCTTCATCGACCGGAAGACCGTCGGCAAAGGCCTGCACATCTGACTCTGTCACAACGCCGTTTTTGCCCTTAACGCGTGCAAAGTATTGCTTGTCCACGTGCTTCTTCGGGGAGAGGAGACGGTGGTTCAGCGCGCCGTCGTTGGTGATCAGAAGGAGACCGACCGTGTCGCGGTCCAGGCGCCCCACCGGGGAGAGATCCTTCCGCATGAGAAAAACTTCCTGCTCTGAGGTCGGTACATAGTTAGCTACATCCTTCATCAGATCCAGGACGGTCTCTTTTCTCCGGTCCTCCGTTGCGGTGATCACGCCTGCCGGCTTGTTCATCATATAATATTCATAGTGGTGATAAGCGACGGGCTTTCCTGCGTAAGTCACTTCTTCGTCACCCGTTACGGCAAAGCCGGGATCCCTGATCGGCGTGCCGTTTACCTGCACGGCGCCGCTTCGGATCTTCGCTTTCAGTTCTTTTCTGGTTCCTATGCTCATATCGGCAAGAAATTTGTCCAGTCGCATATGTTCCTCCCGTTCCCGGCAGGTGATGCCGGCGAGACTAAGTTTTTCTCCCGTGTGAGAGCCGATCTTGTATGCAAATATTATAAGCAAAACGGCTGAACGGCGCAACCGCGGCACTTCACGGATTATTCATTTGTATAAAAATCGGCTCAATGTTATAATGTGTTGTGTTCAAGTGAAACCTGAGCTGTAGAGGAGAATAAATACATTATGTGTGGAATTGTCGGATATAACGGAAAAGAGCAGGCTGCACCGATCATTCTGAGCGGTCTCGCCCGTTTGGAATACAGAGGCTACGATTCCGCGGGAATCGCGATCAATGACGGAAAAAACATTAAAGTCGAGAAGACCCCCGGGCGCCTGAAGATCTTAAGTGAGCTGACGCATGACGGCGCTACGCTCCCCGGAACCGCGGGTATCGGTCATACACGCTGGGCAACGCATGGCGCGCCGACTAAGGTGAACGCGCATCCGCAGGCTAATACCGCGGGAACGATCATGGTCGTCCATAACGGAATTATTGAGAATTACCTGAAGATCAAGAACCGTCTGGCTTCCAAGGGCTATGAGTTCAAGTCGGAGACAGATACCGAGGTCGTTGCACAGCTTCTGGATTACTATTACGACGGCGATCCGCTGAGGACGATCTCCAGAATGATCAGCAGAGTCGAGGGATCCTATGCGTTCGGCATCATGTTTGCCGAATACCCGGATGTGATCTATGCCGCGCGTAAAAACAGTCCGCTCATCGTCGGATCTTCGGAGGAAGGCAACTTCATTGCGTCCGATGTGCCGGCGATCCTGAAATATACCAGAAGCGTATATTATCCGGACAATGACGAGATCTGCGTCCTCCGCAAGGACGGCGTAGAGTTCTACAATAACGACCTGGATCCGCTTACCAAAGAGCTGCATACCATCGAGTGGGACATCGAAGCAGCCGAAAAGGGCGGCTACGAGCACTTCATGCTCAAAGAGATCCACGAGCAGCCGCAGGCTGTGAAAAACACCCTGAATCCGCATATCGAGAACGGCCGTGTGCTTCTTGACGAGCTTGATATGACCGACGAAGAGATCCGCGCGATCAACTCGATCCAGATCGTTGCCTGCGGTTCCGCCAGCTACGTGGGCATGTGTGCGCGCTACGCGATCGAGGGAATTGCGAAGATCCCGACCTATCTGGATGTAGCCAGCGAGTTCCGCTATCGTGATCCGATCCTTCATGAGAACGATCTGGTCATCATCATCAGCCAGTCGGGTGAGACAGCCGATTCCCTGCAGGCGATCCGTATCTGCAAGGAGAAGGGAGTCCGGACTCTCGCTGTTGTCAATGTATTCGGAAGCTCGATCGCCCGCGAGGCAGACCGGGTCATCTATACCAATGCCGGTCCGGAGATCGCCGTTGCGACCACCAAGGCATTCAGCACGCAGCTGATCATCCTGGATCTGCTTGCACTCCGTCTCGGACGCGCCAGAGGTGTGATTTCCGACAGTCAGGAAGTCGAGCTCGTCAACACGCTGAAAGAGATCCCGGCGAATATCGAGATGCTCATCTCCAATGAGAGACGGATCCAGAAATTCGCGACACGTTTTGCCGCAGCGGAGGATGTCTTCTACATCGGAAGAGGCATCGACTACGCGCTTTCCATGGAAGGTGCCCTGAAGCTGAAGGAAATTTCTTATATCCACTCCGAGGCATATGCTGCCGGAGAACTGAAACACGGCACGATCTCACTTGTAGAGGATAACACACTCGTTGTATCGCTTCTGACACAGCCGGATCTGGTGCAGAAAACGATCAGCAACCTCGTAGAGGTAAAGGCCCGCGGTGCTTTCGTCATGGCGGTTACCACCGAGGACAACACACAGGTCGAGAAGGTCGCGGATTACGTGATCTACATTCCGAAGGTGTACAAGTATTTCACGCCTTCCCTGTCCCTGATCCCGCTGCAGATGTTTGCATACTATGTAGCGGTGGGCAGAGGCTGCGATATCGACAAGCCGCGTAACCTTGCGAAATCCGTTACCGTAGAGTAAAGAAGCAGGAGGCGGCCCAAACGTAAATGAAAGGCGGAAGAGCCGGGTGCTCTTCCGCCTGTTTTTATCCGCCGTAAGGAATATTAACCATAAACAAATTGCAGCAGACGGAAGGGGACGCGGCAGCATGAGATTATTTCATATTTCCGATCTTCATATCGGCTTAAAATTGTTTAACAGAGATCTGAGCGAGGACCAGGCCTATATTCTGGACAGGATCGCCGGGGAAGCGGCGAAGGCACAGCCGGACGCGATCCTCATCGCAGGTGATATTTATGACCGCGCCGTCCCGTCCGCGGAGGCGGTGGAACTTTTCGACGCGTTTACGACGAAGCTTCGGGAAGCCGCGCCGGAGGCAGAGATCATGATGATCAGCGGCAATCACGACAGTGCGCCCAGGGTAAACGTTTTTCGCCATGTGCTGAAGGCACAGCATATCCGCATGATCGGCCTTCCGCCGGAAAAAACGGAGGATCACATCGAGAAGGTCACGCTTACGGATGAATACGGACCGGTCCATTTCTATCTGCTTCCGTTTGTGAAGCCGTCGATGGTCAAGGCGATCCTCGGCACCGATGAAAACGGGCTGAATCTTTCCTACGACGAGACGCTGCGGCAGCTTCTCGGCCGCGAGACGATCGATACGCGTGAGCGCAACGTTCTGGTGAGCCATCAGTTCTATCTTCCAGTCGGCAAAAACGCGGAGTCCGTGGAGCGCATGTCTTCGGAGATCAGAACGGTCGGCAATATCGACGAGGTGCGCGCCGATGTACTGGAGCCGTTCGATTACGCGGCGCTCGGGCACATTCACAAACCCATGAAGGTCGGGAGCGAATTCTACCGATATTGCGGCACGCCGATCCCCTGCTCCGTCGATGAGGCGGGCCAGCAGAAGGGCATCATTCAGGTCGACATGGGTGCCAAGGGCGATATCCGCACGAAGGTTCTGCCTTTAACGCCTCTTCGCAATGTGATCGTTGTAAGGGGAACGCTCGAGGAAGTTCTGGAACAGAGCTGCGGTGATTATACGACCGTGATCCTCACGGACAAAGCGGATCTTCATGTGACGGACATGCAGGACCGTCTGCGCGCAGCCTTTCCGTATCTTCTGGAGATCCGCCGTGAAAACGTGGCGAAGGCCAGCTATTCCACGGCGATCAAACCGGAATCCGTTCCGAATCCGATCGATCTGTGCCTCGCGTTTCTGAAAGATGCGGGAATCGATGAGAAGAAGGAAGCCCTTCTTCGGGAAGTGATCGACGCGGCAGAGGAGGTGCAAAAATGAGACCGATAAGATTGAACATGCAGGCCTTCGGGTCATACGGAGATCGGACGACCATTGATTTCACGAAACCGCAGCAGAATCTGTTTCTGATCACGGGAGATACGGGATCCGGCAAGACCACGATCTTTGACGCGATCGTTTTTGCCCTGTACGGCGATGTCAGCTCCGGAAGCAGTAAGAAAGGCGGCACCGATCTGCAGAGCCAGTTTGCTCCGCCCGGAACGGTACCGTTCGTGGAGCTGGTGTTTACGGAGAAAAACGGAGAAAAAACGGAAGAATACACGGTTCATCGTGTGCCGCGGTATATCCGCCCGAAGCTGAAGGGCGGAGAAGGCTTTGTCGAGATCGCGACTTCCGTGACGCTGACGATGCCGGACGGCCGGGAATATCCGGCGAAGGAGGTCGACGCGAAGCTCGAGGAGATCGTTGGACTGACGAAAGAGCAGTTCATGCAAGTCGCGATGATCGCGCAGGGCGAGTTTATGGAGATGCTGCGCGCGAATTCCGATAAGAAGCGGGAGATTTTCCGAAAACTCTTTCACACGGAGCTGTACGAGAAGATCATCAAGGAATTACAGAACAGGAGCCGCGCAAAGAAAAGCGAGATCGCGGCGATCCACGCTGCCTGCCGGCAGGAGGCCGGTCACATCGTGACAGCGGAGACATCAGATCCGGCAGCGGAACTTTGCGTATCGAAGGATGAGCCCGCGGCATCGGAGACGGCGGATCAGATAGATCAGACGGCGGAACTTTGCGCTCTGCGGGATCGGATCGTGGCAGCGGATCGGCTGTCTGTCGCCGATATGGAAAAGCTCTTGGAAGCGCTGCGGAATTATTGCGCCCTTCTGGATAAAGAACTGAATTCGTTCGGACAGGCGACCGAGGCTGCCCGTCGGGACCGTGACGCGAAGCGCGATGCACTGACAGCGGGGGAAGGTCTGCTGAGATCCTTTGAGCAGAGGGATAAGGCAGAGAAGGACCTGGCGGCATTGGCGGGCCGCGAGAATGAGATCCGTGACGCGAAACAGCTGGTTCGCGATTTTGACTGCGCCAGTGAGATCCGGGTCGCATACCAGCCGTATCAGAACGCGGCAAAGCAGGTGGAGGAGACGAAGCGGACGCAGGAAGAGCAGGAAACGGCACTTCCGTCGCTCGTACAGAATGCGGCTGCTGCCGCCGGAAAAGAGGCGGCGGCAAGAGAAAAGCTTGATGGCCTTCTGGCGGAGTGGTCGCGCGTTTCCGAGCGCGTACAGAAGGCACTCCGCATCCTTCAGGCGATCCGGGAAGCGGAAAAAGAGGTGAAGGAAAAGGCGGCGGCGGCCGAAAAGGCGGCAGAGGAAGAGAAAAAAGGCAAGGACAGGATCGCGCGCCTGGAGGCGGATGAGAAGGAACACCGTCGGGAAGCGGATTCGATCGCCGATGCGGAAGGCCTGCAGAAAGCCTTTGAATTAAAGCAGGCGGAGATCGGGAATCTTGCTGCGGAACTCGATGCCCTCAAGGCACAGCTGCATGATCTGAAAATATGCGAGGCTGACCGCGGGAAGGCTGCGGGCGAATATGCAAAAGCCCGCGCAAAGTGGGCGGAAGAGGATGCAAGGCGCCGCGCCGCGGAGGATCTGCTGAATCGCGACCGCGCGGCATTTCTCGATGCGCAGGCAGGTTTTATCGCCCGCGAAAAGCTTCGTCCCGGCGAGCCCTGCCCTGTCTGCGGTTCGCTCGAGCATCCGCATCCCTGTCTCTTGTCAGGTCGCGATGCTCTTCCGCGATCTGACAGGGATGCGG
>JAXJTA010000129.1:0-2633 GCA_036309825.1 Eubacterium sp.
AAGGCCCAGATCCAGAACCTTCAGCTGCTCGCGGTACTGCGCGCGCTCCTTCGCTGTGATGCCCCAGCGGATACCTCTCTTCTGACCTCTGCGGTTCGCGAGAGCGAGGTTCTCTTCGATCTCCATCGTAGCTGCTGTTCCGGTCATCGGGTCCTGAAAAACACGTCCTACCATGCCGGCACGTTTGAAGTCCGGAATTCCTGTTACATCCTGTCCGTCGATGATGATCGATCCCGCATCGACCGGCCACACACCCGATACCGCGTTCAGCATCGTGGATTTTCCGGCGCCGTTGCCGCCGATGACGGTCACAAAATCGCCGTCTTCGAGTTTCAGGGACAGGCCGTTCAGAGCTTTCTTCTCATTGATCGTGCCCGGGTTGAAAGTTTTGTAAATATCACGAATTTCCAGCATTATCAGTTCTCCTTTCCGTTTGTATTCTGTCTGGACAGCTTTCCGGCACGCTTGAAGGAAGACTTCTGCTGCGCGCGAAGGAAAGGTACGGCAAGGAAGATCGCCACGATGATCGCCGTGAAGAGTTTCATCATATTCGGATCAAGCTTCAGCCAGAGAACCAGTGTATACACGAGGTAATAAATGATGCCTCCGACTACGACAAAGGCAAGTCTGCCTGCAAAGTTCAGATGCTTGCCGAGGAGTGCTTCTCCGAGAACTTCACCGATGATAACCGCAGCCAGACCGATGACGATGGATCCTCGTCCGCTGTTGACATCCGCAAAGCCGGAGTACTGCGCTGCCAGACCGCCGGCAAACGCAACCAGGCCGTTGGACAGTGCAAGGCCGATGACCTTCATCGCGTTGATGTTGATACCCTGCGCCTTGGACATTTCCTGATTACAACCGGTCGCACGGAGCGCGGAGCCCTGCTCTGTACCGAAATACATATAGATTACCGCGATCAGAACAATAACAACGATCAGGGTAATGAGAATCGTCAGATTGACGGTACGTCCCGAGATCGCCAGATCGTATTTATCAACACTGATCGCCTGATTTGCCTTCATCTGCAGGATCGCCAGATTGATCGAATAGAGACCGTACTGTGTCAGAATACCTGCCAGAATAGCCGGAATACCGAGTTTCGTGTGAAGCAGTCCCGTAACGGTGCCTGCCAGAAGTCCTGCCGCAAATGCCACAAGCATCGCAGGCCACGGATTCCAGCCGGCCAGGATCAGCATGACCGTTACCGCGCCGCCGGTTGAAAATGTTCCGTCAACCGACAGATCGGCAATATTCAGAATACGGAACGTGATATATACGCCGATCGCCATGATTCCCCAGACCAGACCCTGAGCGGCTCCGGCCGGCAGCCTGCCCAGAAGATCCAGAGGATTCAAGGATGAAAAATACAGTGCTACATTCATGTGTGTCTCCTCCCATGAGAACATAATATATAACTATACTATATTTCGTTGTGATTGCCTATGAAATCCGTGAAAAAATATTTTTTCGCAGTTCCGATAAAACGCCAAAAGGGCACCCAGCGGGTGCCCGTAAAAGTCATTGTTTATTGCCCGAATTACTCTGCCTCATAAGCGGTGTAATCATCCGGGACGGTAACGCCGAGTGCTTCGCACATTTCCGGATTGTACTCTTTCACCGGGTTCTGGTAATATTCGATCGGCATCTCGGAGACATCGGATTCGCCCTTGAGGATCTTCACCGCCATCTTGCCGGTGGTAACACCCAGCTCATAGTAATCGATGGACAGGGTCGCAACGCCGCAGCCCGACATAATTCCTTCCTCACCGGCAACGATCGGTACGCCTGCCGGTTTCGCTACGTTATTGATCGCCTCGGTGCAGGATGCAGCCGTATTATCGGTCGGGACGTAGAGAACATCATTATTTGCGACAGCTTCGCCGGTAACGGACGTTACGTCGTTAGAATCGGAGAAGGTGTATACGGTAACGGTAAGGCCTGCTTCCTCAAGTGCAGCCTGTACAACGTCAGACTGGTACTTGGAGTTCGGCTCCGCGGAGCAATACAGTATTCCCGCATTCTTTGCATCCGGGAAAAGCTCTGTGATCATTGCAGCCTGCTGATCCAGCGGCGGCAGATCGGAGGTACCGGAGATGTTGCCGCCTACGGTGCCGTTGAAATCATCAAGGTCAAGAGCAACACCATAGTCGGTAACAGCTGTTCCGAGGATCGGAATATCGCTCGTAGCGGCTGCTGCGGCCTGCAGAGAAGCGGTTGCGTTGGCAAGGATCAGATCAACATTCTCGGAAACAAAGTTTGTACAGATCGTAGATGTAGTTGCTGCATCACCCTGCGCGTTCTGCTCGTCAAAAGTGATCGCGTCACCGAATTCTTCCTTCAGCGCGTCTTCAAATCCTTTGGTAGACGCATCAAGCGCCGGATGCTGAACAAGCTGGCAGATACCAACTGTGTAAGTCTGTCCGTCCGCTGCTGCGGATGTTGCTGCTGCAGATGTTGCTGTGGATGCTGCGCTGGATGTACCGGATGCGCTTCCGCAAGCGGCAAGTCCAAGAGTCATTGCAGCCGTAAGAACGCCTGCTGCTACTTTACTCATCTTTTTCATAATTGTATTTCTCCCTTTTTCTGTCTGTTTGTCACCTGCCAAACCGAATCGCGCCACAGATGTGCAT
>JAXJTA010000130.1:0-2675 GCA_036309825.1 Eubacterium sp.
ATTTTACCGATATCCGTCAGTTCAACCTGATGTTCAAGACCTTCCAGGGCGTTACCGAGGATGCCAAGAACACGGTATACCTTCTTCCGGAGACTGCGCAGGGTATTTTCGTAAACTTCAAAAACGTTCAGAGAACATCCCGCAAGAAGATCCCGTTCGGCATCGGCCAGATCGGCAAATCCTTCCGTAACGAGATCACACCGGGTAACTTCACCTTCCGTACCCGTGAGTTCGAGCAGATGGAGCTGGAGTTCTTCTGCGAGCCGGATACCGACCTGGAGTGGTTCGATTACTGGAGAACCTTCTGCCATAACTGGCTGAACAGCCTGGGACTGTCCGATGACGTTCTGCGTTTCCGCGATCATTCCAAGGAAGAGCTGTCCTTCTACAGCAAGGCAACCACAGACGTTGAGTTCCTCTTCCCGTTCGGCTGGGGCGAGCTCTGGGGCATTGCCGATCGTACCGATTACGACCTCAGCCGTCACATGGAAGTATCCGGTGAAGATCTTACCTACTTTGACGACGAGAAGAAGACCAAATACATTCCGTACGTTATCGAGCCGTCTCTCGGCGCGGACCGTGTCGTTCTGGCATTCCTCTGCAACGCGTATGATGAGGAAGTCCTCGATGCGGAGAAAAACGACGTGCGCACCGTTATGCGTTTCCATCCGGCACTTGCTCCGGTCAAGATCGCAGTCCTTCCGCTGTCGAAGAAGCTTTCCGGACCGGCCGAGGAGATCTACAGCAAGCTGTCCGCAAAGTATAACTGCGAGTATGATGACCGCGGAAATATCGGTAAGAGATATCGCCGTCAGGACGAGATCGGAACGCCGTTCTGCGTAACCTACGATTTCGATTCCGAGAACGATCAGTCCGTAACGATCCGTGACCGTGATACCATGGAGCAGGTACGTGTGAAGATCGATGAGCTCGACAAATTCTTCGACGGAAAATTCGATTTTTAATAAATAAAGCAGGAAGGTCCGCAGAAATTGCGGGCCTTCAGACTCTTAATTGGGAAGCCCTTGCGGAACAGTGCATGCGGAGGAACGATGTTTTTCCGCGAAAGGGCAAAAAGGAGAGACTATGCAGAAGAAAAAAGTAGTAGTTGCGCTTGGCCACCGCGCTCTCGGAACGACCTTCCCGGAGCAGCAGGCAGCACTGGAAACTGCCGTAAAGGCGATCGCGGATCTTGTGGAGCAGGGCGCGAACATTGCGATCACGCACAGCAACGGACCGCAGGTCGGCATGATCCATACCGCCATGAACGAATTCTACAAGAAGCACACCGAGTATACCGGCGCGCCGATGTCGATCTGCTCCGCGATGAGCCAGGGCTACATCGGTTATGATATCCAGAATACGCTTCGCGCGGAGCTGCTCAGAAGAGGCATCTACAAGCCGGTCGCGACGATCATCACGCAGGTAACGGTCGATCCGTACGATGAGGCACTCTATCAGCCGACGAAGGTCATCGGACGTCTGCTTACCAGGGAAGAGGCTGATGCGGAGGAAGCCAAGGGGAACTTCGTAACGGCTGTGGAGGGCGGTTACCGCCGAATTATCGCGGCACCGAAGCCGCAGGAGGTCATCGAGCTGGAATCCATTCAGCTGCTGCTTGATGCCGGTCAGATCGTCATCGCGGGCGGCGGCGGCGGAATCCCGGTTATGGAACAGGGAGCGGAGCTTCGCGGCGCCAGCGCGGTCATTGAGAAAGACCTTGTCAGCGAGAAACTCGCAGAGGAACTGCGTGCGGACGATCTGGTCATCCTGACCAGCGTTGACAACGTTGTGATCGGATACAACACGGAGAATCCGGAGCCGATCGGACAGATCACCGTCGATGAAGCGGAAAGGTATATCCGTGAGGGCCAGTTTGAACCGGGCACCATGCTTCCGAAGATCGAAGCGGCGGTCAACTTCATCCGGAACGGCGGCAAGCGCGCAGTGATCACCTCGATCGCGGCGGCGAAGGACGCTTATCTCGGAACGGCGGGAACGATCATCACTGCCTGAAATAACAGAAGCAGAGGCTGTTGCATTCGCTGCCTGTTCCTAGGGAAACTTAGGGAACTCATGCGGCCGGGTGCTGCAGCCTCTTTTTTTCGTGTCGGGACCAGCGACTGTCCGAGTATAGATATGTCACATAGAAAATTATTATAAGAAATTGAGAAAAACCATGCAGAATCTACTTAATCTGGAAAATGTAAGCAAGGCCTTTCAGAACCGCGTCCTTCTGGACAAGGTCGTCATCGGGATCAGCGATACCGACAGGATCGGTGTCATCGGTGTCAACGGAACGGGTAAATCCACGCTCCTCGCGATCGCCGCGGGCGTTCTCGAGCCTGACGAAGGACAGGTGACAAGGGGCAATTCCGTGCGGATCTCGTACCTTCCGCAGAATCCCGTTTTTGACGAGGACAGGACCGTTCTGGAGAATGTCGAGATGCGCGTTGAAGGCAAGGCGGATCATTGGGACACGACGGGAGAGGTGCGCGCGCGCCTGCTCGATTTCGGGATCCCGGATCCGGACTGCAGCCCGAAGATCCTCTCCGGCGGACAGAAGAAGCGGGCGGCTCTCGTTGCGGCGATCCTTACGCCCTGCGATCTGCTGATCCTCGACGAGCCGACCAACCATCTCGATCACGGGATGATCGAATGGCTGCAGGATTATC
>JAXJTA010000131.1:0-3771 GCA_036309825.1 Eubacterium sp.
GAAGAAACGTCTCGGGACAACTCGCGGCTTCATTGCCGTAAAACCGAACTGCTCGATACAGAGCTACGCGCCGGTTCTTACCGCATGGAAGAAATTCGAGCCGACAGAGGTCGTTGTATCGACCTACCAGGCAATTTCCGGTGCCGGCAAAAACTTCACCGACTGGCCGGAGATGGTCGGCAATATCATCCCGTATATCGGCGGTGAGGAGGAAAAGAGTGAGCAGGAGCCGCTTCGTATCTGGGGTTCTATCAAGGACGGACAGATCGTCAAGGCAGAGGGCGTGAAGATCACCTCCCAGTGCATCCGTGTACCCGTCCTTAATGGACATACCGCTTCGGTATTTGTTAATTTCAAGCAGAACCCGACCAAAGAGGAACTGATTGAGGCGATGGAGAGCTTCAGCGGTTATCCGCAGGCGCATAAGCTTCCGAGCGCTCCGCAGCAGTTCATCCGCTATATGACAGAGGATGACCGTCCGCAGGTTCGCCTGGATGTTGATTATGAGAACGGCATGGGCATTTCCGTCGGACGTCTTCGCGAGGATTCCCTCTTCGACTGGAAGTTCGTAGGGCTCTCCCACAATACGCTGAGAGGTGCCGCGGGCGGCGCGGTTCTCTGCGCGGAAACTCTCGTGGACAAGGGATATATCACAGCAAAATAAAACCGTTTGCGGCGATCCGGAAGAATGGATCGTCATCAGCGGCAGTTCATAAGAGGAAACTCATAGGAGGAAGCACCACCGTCGGTGCTTCCTTTTTTTGTCCGAAAGAGATATAATGAACGGAAACACCAAACAGATAAGGAGCTGCAAGTGCCTAAATCACTCTATATAGCCGAAAAACCGAGCGTTGCCCAGGAATTCGCGAAAGCGCTGCATGAAAATCTCGGACGGCGGGACGGGTATCTCGAATCGGAAAACAGCATCGTGACCTGGTGCGTCGGGCATCTGGTGACGATGAGCTATCCGGATAAGTATGATGAAAAGTACAAGAAGTGGTCGTTCGATACGATCCCCTTCCTTCCGGATAAATTCAAATACGAGATCATCGGCTCGGTAAAGAAACAGTTCAATATTGTCAAAGGTCTGCTGAATCGCGACGATGTGGATACGATCTATGTCTGCACGGACTCGGGACGTGAGGGAGAGTATATCTATCGACTCGTTGCCATGGAAGCGGGCCTTACGAAAGCGACAAAGCATCAGAAGCGCGTGTGGATCGACTCCCAGACGGAGGAGGAGATCCTGCGCGGGATCCGCGAAGCAAAGGATCTCAGCGCCTATGACGCGCTTTCGGATGCTGCCTTTCTGCGCGCCAAGGAAGATTACCTGATGGGAATCAACTTCTCCCGTGCGCTGTCTCTCCGTTATTCCAATGACGTTTCCAATTATCTGGGGAACGGCTACCACGCGATCGCGGTCGGACGTGTGATGACGTGCGTTCTCGGTATGGTCGTACAGCGGGAACGCGAGATCCGGAACTTTGTGAAGACGCCGTTTTTCCGTGTGATGGCGGACATGAACTGGAAGGGACATTCCTTCGAAGGGGAATGGCGCGCCGTGGAAGGCAGCAAATACTTTCAGTCGCCGCTTCTCTACAAGGAGAACGGGTTCAAGGAACGAAAAAGCGCGGAAGAGCTCATCGGCGGTTTGAAAGGTATCGATCCGCAGGAAGCGGAAGTCATCCGTGTCGAGAAAAAAACGGTCAAGAAGAATCCGCCGCTGTTGTACAATCTGGCGGAGATCCAGAATGACTGTTCCCGTTTCTTCAAGATCAGTCCGGACCAGACCCTGAGTATCATTCAGAGCTTATACGAGAAAAAGCTGGTCACCTATCCGAGAACCGACGCCAGAGTCCTCTCGACGGCGATCGCAAAGGTGATCGACAGAAATATCGGCGGCCTGCGCAATTACGCGCCGGTCAAAGCCAATGCGGAGGGGATCCTTGCCGGAAGCGCGTGGAAATCGATCGCAAAGACCCGGTATACGAACGATAAGCAGATCACGGATCATTACGCGATCATTCCGACCGGGCAGGGCTTTTCAAATCTTCAAAAACTACCCGATCTGGACCGACGGGTCTACGATCTGATCGTGCGCCGTTTCCTCGGCATTTTCTATCCGGCCGCAGAATACCGGAAGGTTACTCTGGAATCGGTGATCGGCGGCGAACACTTCTTCTCGACCTTCAGCGTTCTTACGGAGGAAGGCTGGATGAAGATCCAGTACCGGCCGCAGAAAAACGCAGCCGAGAAGGAAAACGGGGAAAAGGCGGCAGAAGGGGAAGAAGAGATCGCGGCGGACAATGATTTCCTGAAGGCTCTTTCGGAACTAAAGAAGGGCAGCGTGATTCCGATCAATGGCTACGCGATCAAGGAGGGCGAGACTTCTCCGCCGAAACGGTACACATCCGGTTCGATGATCCTGGCAATGGAAAATGCCGGACAGCTGATCGAGGATGAAGAACTGCGCGAGCAGATCAAGGGAAGCGGGATCGGCACTTCGGCGACGAGAGCCGAGATCCTGAAGAAGCTGTTCAACAATAAATATCTGTCGCTGAACAAGAAAACACAGGTAATCACACCGACGATGCTCGGTGAAATGATCTATGACGTTGTCCGCCTGTCGATCCGTTCGCTTCTCCGTCCTGAAATGACGGCGAGCTGGGAAAAGGGACTGACAGGTGTCGCGGAAGGGACGATCCGATCGGAGGAGTATATGCGGAAGCTGGAGGACTATGTTTCCAAATATACGGACGGTGTGAAGCGGTCCGACAACAGAGCCGTTCTGAGGCAGTGCTTTGATTACGCGTCACAGTTCTATAAGAAGACCGCGTCCGCGGGCAGATCTTCCGCGGGTGGTTCTGCCGCGAAAAGAGCGGCGGGAAGGACTGCGGCAAAAACAAAAACCGGAGGTAAAAAGACATCATGATGAAAGGTGCAACGATAGACGAATTATTCGATCTGACACATACAAAGGCGGCGGAACTTTTTGAGGGGCATACCTATCCGTGGGAGATCCTCCCGCTGATCCATGACTTCATTCTGAAACTGGGAGCAGCACTTCCGGAGGAGGAATATGAGAAGCGGGGTGAAGATATCTGGATCGCGAAGGACGCGAAGCTGTGGCCGAACGTGTCGATCACGGGACCGTGCATCATAGGTCACGGGACAGAAGTCCGTCCCGGCGCGTTCATCCGCGGAAACGCGCTCGTCGGTGACGGCGCCGTTGTCGGAAATTCCACGGAACTGAAGAATGTTATCCTCTTTGACTGCGTTGAAGCGCCTCACTATAACTATGTCGGCGATTCGATCCTCGGATTTCACGCGCATATGGGCGCCGGTTCGATCACATCGAATATCAAGTCCGATCGCAAAAACATCGTGGTCAAAGCGGGAGAGGAGCATATCGAAACGGGACTTCGCAAGATCGGCGCCATGCTCGGGGATTATGTAGAAGTCGGGTGCGGGACCGTGCTCAATCCGGGAAGTGTTGTCGGCGCGCATACCAATATCTATCCGCTCTCGAGTATCCGCGGGGTGATCCCGGCGGATTCCATCTACAAAAAAGAAGGATGCATT
Organism: Eubacterium sp.; assembly: GCA_036309825.1. Taxonomy (GTDB): domain Bacteria; phylum Bacillota; class Clostridia; order Lachnospirales; family Lachnospiraceae; genus Bilifractor. The sequence continues at coordinate 3,583 of JAXJTA010000131.1, forward strand.
GTCAGAAGAGAGGACTGACGTTTTTTCAAATAAAGACTTTACGAACGCGGCAAGATATGCGAAAATATATGAAGCAAATTTTGCATAATTTTTTGAAAGGAGTCACACAATGATTTATTCAAAAGAAGTAGATGAGATGTGCGTAGTCCATCAGGGCGTACACCACGGCGCTGCTCCGATTCCGGAGGA
>JAXJTA010000132.1:0-6008 GCA_036309825.1 Eubacterium sp.
GTATCCGCGTGAACATCGACATCAAAGCCCTTTTCCTTCAGATCGTGCATGATGTAGGTCATCTGCGGCGCGGCAAGTCCGATCTTCTCGAGTTCCTTGTAGTGTGAAAAAACTTCGGAAGGAATCGCGTCATACGCCTTTTCGCCCTTGTTCATAACGATCAGGCGATCGACATACTTCGCTACATCCTCCATGCTGTGCGACACGAGGATGACCGTGATCCCCCTCTTGTCGTGCAGGTATTTCACCTGGTCGAGGATCTCATCGCGGCCCTTCGGATCGAGGCCGGCCGTCGGCTCATCGAGAATGAGTACGTCCGGGTTCATCGCCAGGATACCCGCGATGGCCACGCGGCGCTTCTGTCCGCCGGAGAGATCAAAGGGTGATTTCCGGAAGATCTCTTCCGGGACACCGACCTGCTCGAGCGCTTCCCGTGCTCTCTTCTCACATTCCTCCGGGGTAAGTCCCATATTCTTCGGTCCGAAGCAGACATCCTTCAGAACATCTTCTTCAAAGAGCTGATATTCCGGATACTGGAAGACGAGTCCCACATGAAAGCGAAGGTTTCTTCTGTCATATTTGTCCGCCCAGATATCCTCCCCATTGTAGCTGACCGTTCCTTTGGTCGGCTGCATCAGGCCGTTCAGATGCTGGATCAGCGTCGATTTGCCGCTGCCCGTGTGGCCGATGATGTCGAGAAACTGTCCGTCCGGGATCTCCAGGGAGACATCCTTCAGAGCATGCATTTCGTATGCCGTGCCCTCGCTGTAAGTATAAAATACATGATCGAGTTTAATTGCCATTTTTTTCCGCCCTTATCCTGCACATTTCGTTGACAAATTCTTCTCTTGTAAGAATACCGTCCGGAAGAGGCACACCGGCCTTCTTCAGCTCATATGCCAGAAGTGTGACCTGCGGCACATCGAGGCGCAGCTCTTTGAGCCGTTCCACCTGCGAGAAGATCTCTCTCGGGTTTCCCTGCAGGACGAGCTCGCCGCCGTCCATGACAAAAACGTGATCCGCGCGGATGACTTCTTCCATATAATGGGTGATCAGAACGACCGTTACGCCCTCGGCTTTGTTCAGATCACTGACAGCCTTGATAACTTCCTTGCGGCCGTTCGGGTCGAGCATCGCCGTCGGTTCGTCCAGAATAATGCATTTCGGCTTCATCGCCATGACACCGGCGATCGCCACTCGCTGCTTCTGACCGCCGGAGAGCTTGTTCGGAGAATGCTTGCGATACGCGATCATTCCCGTCTTCTCCAGACTTTCGTCGACGCGGCGCCAGATCTCATCGGTCGGAACGCCCATGTTCTCCGGTCCGAAGCCGACATCCTCCTCGACGACCGATGCGACGATCTGGTTGTCCGGGTTCTGGAAGACCATGCCGGCCTTCTGACGGATGTTCCAGGTCTCGTCATCATCCTTCGTGTCGAGCTTGTCGACCCACATCGTTCCGTCAGTCGGCAGAAGCAGCGCGTTCATATGCTTCGCGAGCGTTGATTTGCCGCTTCCGTTGTGCCCGAGGATCGCGATGAATTTGCCGGGTCTGATATCCAGCGTGACATCCTTGACGGCATGGCTTACCTCACCGGGCGTGCCGTCGTCGTTATATTCCTGATAATCGTAATCTACATTATCGGCATGAATGATTCCCATCTTTTATTTCGCCGCCTCCTGTAAATAATCGTTAAAATCTATCGTTGCACTCTCTACCATCCAGCGGACATTCACTCGGCATCATCCACGGATTCCGTTTCATCTTCCGGGGTCGCATCTTCCGCCGTCAGGTCCGCACCCGTCAGCGCGCCTTCCACGATCTCCCAGATCTCGTCACGTCCGGCTCTTGTGAGCGCGGAGAAAGGCAGAATGCGGATCTGCTTTGCCTGTTCTTTATCCGGCTCCAGCGTCTCGCGGATCTGCTTGAGCTGCTTCTGCAGCTGGCTTCTCTTGATCTTATCGGTCTTCGTTGCGATGATCACCGGCGCATAGCCCTGTGCCATGATCCAGTCGTACATCTGCACGTCGTTCGCGGATGGTTTGTGACGGATATCGATCAGCAGAAAAACGATCTTCAGTCTGGTCGTTGTACGCAGATATTTCTCGATCATCTTGCCCCACGCGGTGCGGATCTCGAGAGACGCGTTGGTGTAGCCGTATCCCGGCAGATCGACCAGATAGAATTCGTCATTGATATGGTAAAAATTGATGGTCTGCGTTTTTCCCGGCTGGGAACTGGTTCGTGCCAATGCCTTCCGGTTCAGAAGGCCATTGATCAGTGAAGATTTTCCCACGTTGGATTTTCCCGCGAAGGCGATCTCCGGCTGTCCCGAATCCGACATGCGGCTTGTGATACCGTACACACGGCTGAGTTCGGCTTGTTTTATGATCATCGTTTCCCTCTTCTTTCGTAGACCCGGCGGACGGCCCCGTGACAGGATCCGCACGCCGATATTTGTGTATTTGCTTTATTCAGGATCCCCGGTTTACGCGAGTGCTTTATTCAGGATCCCCGGGTTACGCAAGTGCTTCCTTCAGCACGTCCTCCATCTGTGATACGAAGACGATCTTCAGGCCTCCCGTGATCTCCTTGTCCAGTTCCTCTACATCCGGTCTGTTTTTTTCCGGAACAAGGACCTCGGTAATACCAGCTTTTCCGGCAGCCAGAAGTTTTTCCTTCAGTCCGCCGATCGGCAGTACACGGCCGCGCAGCGTGATCTCGCCCGTCATGGCGATATCCGAACGCACCGGTTTGCCCGTGATCGCGGAGATCATGGCCGTTGCCATGGTGATACCCGCCGACGGACCATCCTTCGGTACGGCGCCTTCCGGAATATGGATATGAATATCGTTCTTTGTGAAGAAGTCATCGGCAACATCCAGCTGCTTTGCAACGGAGCGGATGTAGCTGACGCCCGCCTGCGCGGACTCCTTCATGACATCGCCCAGCTGCCCGGTAAGGAGAAATTCTCCCTTTCCCGGCATGATGTTTACTTCGATCTCCAGTGTATCGCCGCCGACGCTCGTCCAGGCAAGTCCCCGCACGATGCCGATCTCCGGTTTCCGGTTGGCCATATTGACCGTATATCTTCCTCTGCCGAGAAAATCTTCGAGATTCTTCTCCGTAACGCTTACCTGCTTCTCGCCGTTCTCGCGGATGCGAAGCGCGCATTTGCGGCAGACATGGCCGATCTGGCGCTCCAGGGAACGTACACCGGCTTCCTTCGTATAGCTGCCGATGATCGCAAGCAGTGCTTCGCGGCTGATGGCAACTTCCCTCTCCGAAAGGCCGTTGGCTTTGATCTGCTTCGGGATCAGATGCTCTTCGGCGATGTGGACCTTTTCATTTTCCGTATAACTGCTGATCTCGATCAGTTCCATACGGTCGAGAAGCGGACGCGGAATGCCCTGCACATCGTTGGCCGTCGCGATGAAGAGGACCTCCGACAGATCGAGCGGCTCCTCCACATAATGATCGGCGAAATGGCTGTTTTCCTCCGGATCGAGTACCTCCAGAAGAGCGGACGCGATATCGCCCTTGTAATCCGAGGATGTTTTGTCGATCTCATCGAGCAGCATCAGCGGATTTTTCACCTTCGCGTGGCGCAGTCCTTCGGCGATCCGTCCCGGCATGGCACCGACGTAGGTCCTTCTGTGACCCCTGATCTCCGCTTCGTCACGAACGCCGCCCAGACTGATCCGGATATATTTGCGGTTCAGTGCCTTGGCGATCGACTTGGAGATCGACGTTTTTCCCGTTCCGGGCGGGCCTACCAGGCAGAGGATCGGGGCATCGCCCTTTCTCGTTGCCAGGCGCACAGCCAGGTATTCCAGGATTCTTTCTTTGACTTTTTCCAGACCGTAATGGTCATCCTCAAGAACGGCACGTGCCTTCTTCAGGTCCCGGTTGTCGCGGGACATCTTGTCCCAGGGAAGGCCGAGCAGCGTCTCGATATAGCCGCGGATGACGCCGCCCTCGGCAGGATTGCCGGCAGCATTTTCCAGATGGCGGATCTCTTCGGTGAGTTTGTCTTTGACATTTTTCGGCGCCTTCAGCTTCTCCGTCTCTTCGCGGAATTTACGTATCTCGCCTTCTTTGTCATCTTCTCCCAGTTCTTCGCGAATGACCTTCAGCTGTTCTCGAAGTATGTAATCGCGCTGGTTTTTATCGATATGCTGTTTGATCTGCTCCTGAAGTTCCTCACGGATGCGGAGGATCTCCGTTTCGTTGGCGAGGATCCCCGTGAGGACCTCATAACGCTCGAGGAGATCCGGTGCGTTCAGAAGGCTCTGCAGCTTCCTGTTCTCGACCGGCAGATTGATGCTGATCTGGCGGACCAGTTCCGCCGGATCATAGATATCCATGATCTCGATCAGCATATCACGGCTTACCTTGCGGCTGCCGTTCACATAGCGGGAATAGAGTTCCTTCAGGATCCCGACCATGGCTTCACGTCGCTCCGGCTCGATGACTTCCGGATCTTCCTCCTGCACGGAGACAACACTGCGAAGCAGTCTCTCACTCTCCTCGAAATCGAGGAGCTCCGCTCTCTCGAGGCCCTCGACCAGAACGCGGAAAATACCTTTCGGCTGACGGACGACCTGATTGATCACCGCGATCGTTCCCGCGTTGTACAGGTCATCCATCGTCGGCTCCTGTACGGAAACGTCCCGCTGTGCCACAAGAAACAATTTCTTATCGCGAAGCATCGCCTCTTCGACGGCCCTGATCGATTTGTCTCTGCTGATGTCAAAGTTCTTTACCATGCCGGGCAGGATCGTTACGCCGCGAAGGGCCACGGTAGGAAGGATATATTCCGTCTCGCTCATTGATACCTCTTTCTAAAATCAAGCCGGTTCGGTTCTCGGCTTTTTTGCTTTCATATTTCTTCTCGGAACGGGCTTCGGATCACCGTAGACAAGCTCCGGTTTCTCTGTGCCCTTTACGGAGCCTTCCGTAATGCGGCACTCATGGATCGTATTGTCGGACGGTGTCTCATACATGACATCCATCATGGTGCGCTCCATGATGGCACGCAGGCCTCTGGCACCGGTCTTGCGTGTGACCGCTTCCTTCGCCATGGCTGCCAGCGCGTCCTCATCGAACTTCAGATCTACGCCGTCCAGCTCAAGCAGCTTCGTGTACTGTTTTACCAGAGAGTTTTTCGGCTCCTTCAGGATCTTTACAAGAGCCTCCTCGTTCAGTCCGTCGAGTGTTACAACGATCGGTACACGGCCGACCAGCTCCGGGATGAGACCGAATTTGACAAGGTCTTCCGGCATGATCTCACGAAGAACAGCGCCGATATCTTCCTTGCTGCGAACGCCGAGATCGGAGTCAAAGCCGATTCCTTTGGCATCCTTTCTGGTCTCGATGATCTTCTCAAGTCCCTCGAACGCGCCGCCGCAGATGAAGAGGATATTCTTCGTGTCGACCTGCAAAAACTCCTGATGCGGATGTTTTCTGCCGCCCTGCGGAGGAACATTGGCAATGGTGCCCTCGACGATCTTGAGCAGTGCCTGCTGTACGCCCTCGCCGGAAACATCTCTTGTGATGGACGGATTCTCGGATTTTCTGGTGATCTTATCGATCTCGTCGATGTAAATGATACCGTGCTCAGCACGGTCGATATCAAAATCGGCTGCCTGGATCAGTTTCAGCAGAATGTTCTCGACATCCTCACCGACATAGCCCGCTTCGGTCAGTGTGGTCGCGTCGGCGATGGCAAACGGTACGTTCAGAAGCTTCGCCAGAGTCTGCGCGAGCAGCGTTTTTCCCGAACCGGTCGGTCCGAGCATGAGTATGTTGCTCTTCTGCAATTCGATATCGGAACGGTCATTGGAAAGGATCCTCTTGTAGTGGTTGTAAACCGCCACGGAGAGCACCTTCTTCGCCTCTTCCTGACCGATGACATATTCATCCAGAAATTCCTTGATCTCTACCGGCTTCATCAGATTGATGTCGCCGTCGGTGATATCCGGTGTATCATTGAGCTCCTCATCGA
>JAXJTA010000133.1:0-5324 GCA_036309825.1 Eubacterium sp.
GAAGATCTATGACAAGATCACAACGACCGCACGCAACCTCGTGCAGACAGGTAAAGATATCGAAGCGGAGTACGGCATTCCGATCGTCAACAAGCGGATCTCCGTAACACCGATCGCTCTGATCGGCGGTGCTGCCTGCAAGACACCGGAAGATTTCGCAACGATCGCCGTGACACTCGACCGTGCGGCAAAAGAAGTCGGTGTCAATTTCCTGGGCGGATATTCCGCGCTCGTTTCCAAGGGCATGACAAAAGCGGATGAACTTCTGATCCGTTCCATCCCGATCGCACTGGCAAAAACGGATTTCGTATGCAGCTCGATCAACGTTGGCTCTACGAAGACCGGTATCAATATGGACGCTGTCAAACTGATGGGTGAGATCGTCAGAAGCACAGCGGAAGCAACCAAAGACAATCAGTGCATGGGCTGCGCAAAGCTCGTAATCTTCTGCAACGCGCCGGATGACAACCCGTTTATGGCGGGGGCTTTCCACGGAGTAACGGAAAGTGACGCCATCATCAATGTCGGTGTTTCCGGTCCGGGCGTTGTGAATACGCACTGAGCAAGGTGCGCGGCGAGAATTTCGAGGTCCTTTGCGAGACGATCAAGAAGACGGCATTCAAGATCACCCGTGTGGGCCAGCTTGTAGCGCAGGAAGCTTCCAGAAGGATGGGAGTTCCCTTCGGCATCATCGATCTGTCCCTTGCACCGACACCGGCGATCGGCGATTCCGTAGCGGATATTCTTGAAGAGATCGGGCTGGAGTCGGTCGGCGCGCCGGGAACAACAGCGGCGCTGGCTCTTCTGAACGACCAGGTCAAGAAGGGCGGTGTTATGGCGTCTTCCTACGTAGGCGGCCTTTCCGGCGCGTTCATTCCGGTCAGTGAGGACCAGGGTATGATCAATGCCGTAAACCGCGGCGCACTTACGATTGAAAAGCTTGAGGCAATGACCTGCGTCTGCTCCGTCGGTCTGGATATGATCGCGATTCCGGGAGATACCAGAAGTACCACGATCTCCGGCATTATTGCCGATGAGATGGCGATCGGAATGATCAACCAGAAGACGACTGCCGTTCGTCTGATCCCGGCGATCGGGAAAAAAGAGGGAGATGTGCTGGAGTTCGGCGGACTTCTCGGCAGCGCGTCGATCATGCCGGTCAACAAGTACTCCTGTGACGCGTTCATCAATCGTACGGGAAGGATCCCGGCACCGGTCCACAGCTTTAAGAACTGATGTAAACAGATCCGGCCGTTCCATCGTATTCTTGCGGATACGGCGGGACGGCCGTTTTTTGTAATCCTGTTGTGCCGCAGGAGTAATCGGCACACGTTTTCGAAAAAATTGGAAAGGCTTCGGGTGAAGGTATGAAAACAGCGGCGATCATCGCGGAATATAATCCGCTGCACGAGGGACATGCTTATCAGATACGAAAAGTAAAGGAACTTTCCGGCGCGGATCATATCATCGTCCTGATGAGCGGAGACTTTGTACAGAGAGGAATTCCTGCCTGCGCGGATAAATACGTGAGAACCGGCTTTGCTCTTGATGCCGGCGCGTCAATGGTGGTAGAACTTCCCGCTGCCGTTTCGACGGGGAGCGCGGGGGATTTCGCTGCCGGAGCCGCAGCGATCCTGGATGGTCTGGGAGTCGTCGATGAATTGTGGTTTGGCAGCGAGTCCGGCCGCATCGAAGAACTGGAACGATATGCCGCGGTCCTTGCCGTGGAAAGTGATCCGTTCAAAGCGGCTCTTCGTGATGCTCTTTCTTCCGGGCAATCTTATCCTGTGGCGCAGGAGGAAGCTGTTTACGCCGCCTTAAGGTCAATGAAGAATGAAGCGACCCGAGGCGAGATCCACGAAGTTCTCTCCGGTTCGAATAATATGCTGGGCATTGCCTATATGACAGCACTGAAGAAACGAGGAAGTAAAATCGTACCGAGGACCTTAAAGCGAGAAGGAAGCGGATATCACGGCGATCCGGAAAGCGTGCGGGGAGAGTTCGCATCGGCGGAATGGATCCGCAGCCGCTGCGAAGCAAATCAAATTTCCGGGATCAGGCCCTATGTTCCGGCGTCTGTTTATGACGTGCTTTGCGACAGGGATAAGTGCTTTGCCGTTTCGATCGATGATTTTTCCGATATGCTTTTCTTTAAGCTTGCGTCGATGAATAGCGATGACCTCCGTGAATACGCAGGAATGACGGAGGATCTGGCAAACCGGATCCGGAAGCTGTATCGGAGACAGCACCGCATTACGGAATTTGCCGAAGCATTAAAAACGAGAAATCTGACCAGATCGAGGATCGACCGGGTTTTGCTGCATATCCTCCTTGGAATCAGAGATGCCGACACAAGAGCAGCGCTGCAGCCGGAATATGTGCGGATCCTGGGATTCCGGAACGCGAAAGAACTGTTTTCGGAGATTGGGCGCAGAACGAGGATAATGCTTGCCGCAGGAGCTGCGGACGTGCCGGGAGAGTGGTACGGAAACGAAGTTTTTGCTGCTGAATTGTACGAGTATATGCGCAGCAAAAAGACGAATACCGAATTTTGTTCAGAATTTAACAATATGCCGATAAAATAATTGTTTTCTATTAGAAACTTGTTGAAATTGCTTTTCGGTACTATAATTAGTAATAGTGTTTAACGAAAGGTATGTCCTTTCGAAATGTTTATAGGAAAAGGAGAACAAATTATGGCTTATGGATTTGGCTCAATGATTGAAAAGCTGAAAAAGAATCCGAAGAAGATCGTATTCACAGAGGGAACTGATGAGAGAATTCTTGAAGCAAGCTCCCGCCTGCTTGCAAGCAACTTCCTTACTCCGATCCTTGTCGGAAATCCGGAGGAGATCGAAGCAGCTGCTGAAAATGCCGGCTACAATGTAAGAGGTGCCGAGATCATCGATCCGGCTAATTATGACCGTTTTGACGAGATGGTAGATATGTTCTGCGAACTCAGAAAGAGCAAAGGCGTTACACCGGAGCAGGCAAAGAAGACCCTTTCCGCAGCTAACTATTTCGGAACGATGCTGGTAAAGATGGGGGTTGCCGACGCGCTTCTCGGCGGAGCTACTTATTCCACAGCCGATACCGTTCGTCCGGCTCTGCAGGTCATCAAGACCAAACCGGAGAACACGATCGTATCTTCCTGCTTTATTCTTGTTCGCCCGTCTGCGAGCGGTGATAATGAAGTAATCGCCATGGCTGACTGCGCGATCAATATTCATCCGACCGAGGATGATCTCGTAGAGATCGCAGGCGAGACCGCAGAGTGCGCAAAAGTCTTCGGTGTTGATCCGAAGGTCGCTTTCCTCAGCTACTCCACCGTAGGTTCCGGTAAGGGCGAGGATGTAGATAAGATGCGCAATGCGACAGCAAAGGCAAAAGCAAAATATCCGAATCTTCCGATCGTCGGTGAGATCCAGTTCGATGCTGCCGTTTCCCCGAGAGTAGCTGCTACCAAGCATCTGCCGACCGATGTTGCCGGACATTGCAATACCTTCATCTTCCCGGACATCAACGCAGGAAACGCAGGATACAAGATCGCACAGAGACTCGGAAACTTTGATGCATACGGCCCGATCCTTCTCGGACTGAACGCGCCGATCAACGACCTTTCCCGCGGATGCAACGGACAGGAAGTTTATTCGATGGCAATTATCACAGCGGCACTTGCTTAATTCTTGAGGGGGAATGACATGAAAGTATTAGTTATCAATTGCGGAAGCTCTTCTCTTAAATATCAGCTGATCGATTCCGACACAGAAGAAGTCCTTGCAAAAGGACTCTGCGAGAGAATCGGTATCGACGGCAGACTCGTATACCAGAAGGCTGGTCTTGACAAAGAGATCACCGAGGCACCGATGCCGACACACAACGAGGCGATCAAGATGGTTCTTGACGCGCTTGTAAACCCGAAGACAGGTGCGATCGCATCTCTGAAGGAGATCGATGCAATCGGACACCGTGTCGTACACGGCGGCGAAGCTTTTGCAAGTTCCGCTCTTGTCGATGACGACATGATCAAAGCTCTGGAGGACTGCATTGATCTGGCACCGCTTCACAACCCGGCAAACCTGATCGGAATCCGTGTCTGCCAGGAGCTTATGCCGGGCGTACCGATGGTTGGTGTCTTCGATACCGCCTTCCATCAGACCATGGAGCCGAAGGCTTATATGTACGCGCTTCCGTATGAGTATTATGAGCAGTACAAGATCCGTAAATACGGTTTCCACGGAACCTCTCATAAGTTTGTATCCGGTGAGCTTGCGAAGTTCGCGGGTCTCGACCTGAACAACAGCAAGGAGATCATCTGCCACCTCGGCAACGGCTCTTCGATCAGTGCCGTTGTCAACGGCAAATGTGTCGATACATCCATGGGACTTACACCGCTTGACGGTCTCTGCATGGGAACACGTTCCGGCTCCCTTGATCCGTCCATCGTTGAATTCCTCGGCAAGAAGCTCGACCTCGATGCTGCGGGTGTACTGAATATTCTGAACAAAAAATCCGGTGTATTCGGTCTGTCCAAAGGACTGAGCAGTGATTTCCGTGATCTGCGCGCAGGTGCGGAATCCGGCAACGAATATGCAAAGCTCGCCCTTGCTGTATTCTGCTACAGAGTAGCGATCACTATCGGCGGCTACATTGCGGCGATGAACGGCGTTGACGCGATCGCGTTCACCGCAGGAATCGGTGAGAATGATAATAATGTACGTGAGGAGATTTGTGAGTACCTCGGATATATGGGCATCACCATTGATCCGGAAGCAAATAAGGTTCACGGCGAGAACAGAGTGATCTCCACACCGGACTCCAAAGTCAAGGTTTGTGTCATTCCGACCAACGAAGAGCTGGCAATTGCCCGCGATACCGTTGAGATCGTGAACGGTCTGAACAAGTAAAAAAGCGATCCCGGAACCGGAGAAAAATTCCATGTACAGGTGTTGACAAATAGTATCCTCCTGTGTATAATCAGAAAAGTGTGATTAAGAATTTAGCGGTTTATTGAATATACGGAAGTACGAGGAGGTGTAGATATGTCCATCTGTCCAAAGAATAAATCATCCAAATCTCATAGAGACAAAAGAAGAGCAAACTGGAAAATGACTGCTCCGAATCTTGTTAAGTGCAGCAACTGCGGCGCACTTGTAATGCCGCACAGAGTATGCAAGGCTTGCGGAACTTACAACAAGAAACAGGTCATCGCATTAGACGAGGATTGATTCCGAAATGAACATGAAAGGGCTGCCGAGTGATCGGCAGCCCTTTTTTGCACCAAGGACCCGCAATGCAGCTATGCACTTTCGGTGTAGCAATTA
>JAXJTA010000134.1:0-2273 GCA_036309825.1 Eubacterium sp.
CTGCGAGATCCTGCTGCCTTCTTACGAGCAGTTCGGAACGGAGATAGTCCGGATGCTCGACGCGGAGTTCGCACTGGTGATCTATGACGGACAGTCGGGCTCATTTATCGCGGCCCGCGATCCGATCGGAATCCGGCCGCTGTACTACGGATACGATGAAAAAGGCGCGATCGTTTTTGCCTCGGAACCGAAGAACCTGGTCGGCTGCTGCAAGGAAATAAAGCCGTTTCCGCCGGGACATTATTACCGGGACGGCAGGTTCATCTGTTACCGCGAGGTCAGTGAAGCGTTCGGAGAGTATACCTTCGATCCGCCGGAAACGGTCAGCCGTGAGATCCACGATCGACTGATCCGGGGCGTGAAGAAACGTCTGGACTCCGACGCGCCGGTCGGCTTTCTGCTTTCCGGCGGTCTCGATTCGTCACTGGTCTGCGGAATTGCGGCAAAGCTTTCCGACAAGCCGCTGGAGACTTTTGCGATCGGTATGGACATTGACGCCATCGACCTGAAGTACGCAAGAGAGGTGGCCGGGTATATCCACAGCAATCACCATGAAGTCATCATCAGCAGGGATGATGTGATCGTGGCCCTTGAGCCTGTGATCGCTGCCCTCGGAACCTTCGATATTACGACGGTCCGTGCTTCGATCGGAATGTATCTGGTCTGCAAATGGATCCACGAACATACTGGCATTCGTGTGCTGCTGACCGGTGAGATCTCCGATGAACTCTTCGGATATAAATATACGGATTTTGCGCCGGACGCGGAAAGCTTCCAGGCGGAGGCGGAAAAACGTATCCGCGAGATCAACGTGTATGACGTTCTCCGGGCAGATCGCTGCATCAGTGTCAACTCACTCGAGGCGAGAGTTCCTTTCGGGGATCTGGACTTTGTCGATTATGTGATGCATATCGATCCGGAGAAGAAGTTGAATACCTACGGGATGGGAAAATATCTGCTGCGGCATGCTTTTGAGCCGGACGGATTGATTCCCGAAAACATTCTGATGCGGGAGAAGGCAGCCTTCTCCGATGCTGTCGGGCATTCCCTCAGGAACGACCTGATCGACTATGCGGAAAACCTGTATGATGACGAGGCATTCGAGGAGAAGAGGAAGCGCTACACGCACGCGCAGCCGTTCACAAAGGAATCTCTCCTTTATCGGGAGATTTTTGAAAAGTATTATCCGGGACAGGGACAGATGATCCCCGATTTCTGGATGCCGAACAAGGAGTGGGAAGGCTGCAATGTCACCGACCCGTCGGCAAGAGTTTTGTCAAACTATGGAGCAAGCGGCGTCTGAGCCGTGACGCGGGAAAAGGAGGAAGAATTATGGAAGAGAAACGTTTGGAATCGGTACCTGCAATTTTCGGAAGCTTTGTATTCGGCGACCGGGTGATGAAGGAGAGACTGCCGAAGGACATTTATAAGGCCGTTCACGAGACGATCAAGAACGGTACACATCTGAAGCTTGACGTGGCAAATATTGTTGCCGCAGACATGAAGGAATGGGCGATCGAGCACGGCGCAACGCATTTCACGCATTGGTTCCAGCCGATGACAGGTCTTACCGCCGAGAAACACGACAGCTTCATTTCACCGACGGAAGACGGACAGGTTCTCATGGAGTTCTCCGGTAAAGAACTGGTCAAGGGCGAGCCGGATGCGTCCAGCTTTCCGTCCGGCGGCCTCCGCGCGACCTTCGAAGCCAGAGGATACACGGCGTGGGACCCGTCCAGTCCCGCATTTGTAAAGGACGGCACGCTCTATATTCCGACCGCCTTCTGTTCTTACGGCGGCGAGGCGCTGGACAAGAAGACACCGCTTCTCCGTTCGATGGAGGCACTTTCCCAGAGTGCGGTCCGCGTACTGCATCTGCTCGGTAAGGCTTCCGTTACACACGTTGATACGACTGTCGGTTCCGAGCAGGAGTATTTCCTTCTGGACAAGAAGCTGTACCTCAAGAGAAAAGATCTGCTGATGTGCGGCCGTACGCTTCTCGGCGCACCGGCACCCAAGGGACAGGAGATGGAGGATCATTACTTCGGCGTCCTGAAACCGAAGGTATCCGAATACATGCATGATCTGGATGAAGAACTCTGGAAACTCGGCGTCCCGGCAAAAACAAAGCACAATGAGGTCGCGCCGTCTCAGCATGAGCTTGCTCCCGTATTCGAAACCGCGAACATCGCCGTTGATCACAACCAGCTGACGATGGAAGTCATGAAGAGGATCGCCGACAAACACAATTGCGTCTGCCTGCTCCATGAGAA